>NZ_JASDCW010000013.1:0-96204 GCF_030407685.1 Planococcus sp. APC 3906
AACTGCAAATGTATAATATATGTATACATATTCCTTGAAGAAAAAAGGGATACCATTCTGACTGGAGGTATAATAATGTCATTTATTCCGTTTGTCGTCGGTATCGTTTATATCATCATTCATTTTTTTGCTAATGTACTCCTCCCGTCAAAAAGATTAAAGCGGATCAGATGGTTTTCTTTTTCCGGGGGACTTGCTGTTTCTTACATTTTCGTATACCTACTCCCAACGCTTCATAAAGAGCAGGCTAATATTGAAGAGCCTTACCGTCATTTGACCATGGAATCGGAGATTTATTTTGTTGGACTTATCGGCGTCGTTGTTTTCCACGGACTTCAGATTGTTATCACACAGAATTATGTATCCCATACCTCCTCGTTTTGGTCCGCGATTTCTTTTTACGCATTATATAATGCCCTCGTTTCCTTTACAGTTCTTTCTTTTGAAGTTTCTGTTATTCAGGCAATCTTTTACTGTATAGCGATCGGCCTGCATTTCATTGCAGTAGCGCATGATATGTGGAGAGAATTCCCTGTAGAATATAATAAATACGGAAAATACGTACTTGCATTGGGAATCGTCGCCGGCTGGATTTTTGCCCTTACTGTAAACCTAAACCCTATCCTAAATTCAATTGTTTTCGCTTTTATCGCTGGAGCAATGATGTTTCACGTATTTACACATGAGTTGCCAAGCGAAAAAGAAACTCACTTTCCTACTTTCGCAGTTGCTGTCGTCATATACTCTGCCCTTACGATGTCTTTGAAATTTTTCTTCGAGTGGTAGAAAAAGTGCGATCGGTTTTCGTGTTGTTTTATGTACCTAAGAAAAAGGCTGTTCACATCCCGCAAAAAGCCCTACTATAATTAAGCAGACATCCTTAGAGAATGATAATCATTAAGGCAACCTGCTTATTTATTTAATGCTTGTAAGAAATTATCTTAATATCACTCAGAATTTTTAAATATTAGGTTTACATATGAGGGATTATCGGAAGCTATAAAAATAGAAGGGAGAGAAGAAGCCGATAAGGCATATCTTCTCTCCCTTTGTAATTGCTTCCTAAAAACTACATTTACTGCCTCGTAGTGTGGAAACGCATTCGTGTAATCCATAGTGTTGTTACTGAAATAGGCTCCACATTGTGGCAAACACATTTTGACTCATTTTAAAAATACACAACTATAAACCCGTAATGGATAGATCCATCCTTGAGTAAAGTTAGGCGGATCCTTGAACGGTCATCTTAGTGAAGAGACAGCTCTGTGTATTCCTTTATTCCGGGAGTTTCCGATCGGGTCGGAGTTTTGTTCACAGGGGAGAGGTTCTGAGTTATTCAGCTCTCCTAAGAAGGTATACAATACGGCCATATCTGGAAGCGGCTCATAATTCTAAATGTCGTTATCCCAATCAATACTAATATAATTCCCATTTATCACGAAAATAGTCAAATTATTGTTTATTTTAATACAATTGTGATAGCATTATTTCAAAGAGGTTTCATATTTTTAGTTAGGATGTGAAATTTTTAACAGTTTTCGGTACTGGATTTCAGGGGACTGAAATTTAATATATATCCAGTTAAATATTTTAGAAATGGGGAGGAAAAGCAATGGCGAAGGTTTCGTGGTCAAGATTAATGTTCCTTACAATGCTGATTTTTGTATTGGCTCTGGCAGCATGTGGCAATGAGGATACTTCAAACGAAGAATCAACTGCTGATTCGGATGCTGCAACAGAAGAAGGTGTTAAAGAGGGCACTGAAGAAGGCGCTGAAGAAGTCGCTGATGGAAGTGCAGAATCTGCCCCAAAAGTTACTGAGTTTGAACCAGCATTTCCAGAACAAACAAGAGCACCTGCAGTAGTGACTGAAACAGAACTTGATGTGGAAACTGTTGTTGAGGGTCTTGGCGTGTCTTGGGGGATGGAAGAGTTTGAACCAAACCGCTTACTTGTTACGCAAAGAGATTCAGCAGAACTTCTAATTGTAAACCTTGAAGATGGCTCTGTTTCAGATCCAATCGAAGGTACACCAGAAGTGAATAGCGAAGGTCAGGGTGGGTTGCTTGATGTAACCATTGCACCTGATTTTGACGAATCAAGATTGGTATTTCTGACGTTTTCACAAAATGCCGAAGATGGTACTGTAACGGCTGTCGGTAAAGGTGTTTTATCAGAAGATGAAACCTCACTAGCAGATTTTGAAGTGATCTTCCAAGCATTGCCAGCATATGATGGTGATTTGCATTATGGTGGACGTATTATCTTTGATGAGGAGGGCAACCTATTCTTGACAACTGGTGAGCGTTCAGATGATCCAATTCGCGAACGTGCACAAGACTTGGATGCTTACTTGGGTAAAGTAATTCACATTACACAAGATGGAGAAGCAGTAGGAACAAATCCATTTGTCGAAGATGAAGACGCACTGGATGGCATTTACAGCTACGGCCACCGTAACATTCAAGGTGTGGACTTCAACCCTGAAACAGGAGACTTATGGATTGTTGAATTCGGTCCACAAGCTGGGGATGAATTGAATATTATTGAACCAGCTAATAACTATGGATGGCCGATTGTTTCTTACGGTATCGAGTACACTGGTGAATTAATCAATGATGGTATTTCAGAACACGAAGCGCAAGGCTTTGTTGAACCAAGATATTATTGGGATCCGACAAGTGCGCCAAGTGGTATGGCATTCTATGACAACGACGCAATTCCTGAATGGGAAAACAACTTGTTCATCGGTGGTTTAGTGTCGAGCTATATTGCACGTGTCGTTATTGAAGATGACATCATCGTTGGGGAAGAACGTTTATTGTCTGAAGAAGGCGAACGTTTCCGTGATATTCTTGTAACTGAGGATGGCGCGCTTATTTCAATTACTGATGGCGGTAAGATTTACAAGATTACTGCAGCAAGTTAAGGTGACTTTGAAATAGAAGAAGACGCTAAATAATTTAGTAGTCTCTAAAAGCTCCCAACCATATGTCAATGTCTGAACTGAAACCCGAATTGGGGGCACTTTTAAAGTGTCTACCATTCGGGGTTCAGTTCTTTATTCTTTTTAAGATTTTTTGAAGATAAGAAAATTAATGATGGACAGGAATACTTTAAGTGAACTACTACAAATTTTAATTAGTGTGCTAAATAAATGTTGACGGCTGGAAATTCCGATGGTATATTTAGTGGGCTAAATAGATAAACCTGCTGGAGGGAAAGCAATGAAAGTCTCCGTAGATTGTGATATCCGTGAATCTTTGGATAAAGTATCATCCAAAATGCGCCGGGATTATAGTGAAAGCTTACGAGAAATTAACCTTTATGTTGGGCAGGACAATTTGCTCGCCCGTTTATGGGAAGGTGATGGCATCACCCAAATGCAATTGGCTGATCATTTGAAGTGTGAACCGCCTACTGTCACCAATATGGTTAAGTCGCTGGAACAAAACGGATTTATAATCCGTAAGCGCGATGGGAAAGATGGTCGGGTCATGCGGATCTATCTGACTGACAAAGGGAAAGAGCTGGAAAAGCCGGTTGATTTCAAATGGAAGCAGCAGCAAGAAAAATTGCTGAATGGCATTTCACCGGAAGAGCGTTTGGTCTTAAGGGATTTAATGAAGCGGATGGAGAGTAATTTATTTTAATTTCTCTTCGAATACTTATTTAGCAGGCTAAATAATGTGTGGTAATGCCCAATCGCTATAGGCGTTAATTCCTAGATGATCAAGACTTATTTTGTTAGTAAGCTAAATAAATGCAAAGAAATAAGAAGTGCAGGAAAATCTGCAAGGCTTGAAGATAGTACATTTACATGCTTAGAGGAACGTCACGGAATAAGTGTAAAAAAGATCGGCCTTTGTTTAGACTCAAAAACGATCCATTTAACATCAAGTGGCAAGTAGAGTAGCAATCAATTAGAAAGACTGTATTTAGCAATTTATAAGTTGCGGAAAAAAATATCTATGCGGGTTTATTGAAAATAAAGGAGAATATTAACATGACAAAACAAAAACAGATGCAAATGGCATTACAAATGGTTTCCGGCTACGGAGGCGAATTCAGCGCTTGGAGAATGCCGGGCACCGATCCGGCAGCCTATACGAATATGGACAATTATGTGGAACGGGCGAAAATAGCGGAAAAAGGGAAATTCCAGATGATCTTCATTGCGGATACACCGGCATTAACCGTTGATTTGGGACCCCAGACACCAAGTTTTCCGATGGATCCGATGCTTGCCCTTATGGCGGTGGCCAGGGAAACAGAACATATCGGACTGGTGGCAACCCATTCCACAACGTTTAATTATCCCTATAATATTGCCCGCCAGTTCAAAGCGCTGGATGTCATCAGCCACGGCCGTGTAGGCTGGAATGCGGTGACTTCATCCACGCCAGCAGCGGCAGCGAATTTCGGTATGCAGGTGGCCAGCCGACAAGAACGATATGCAAAGGCGCATGAATCGATCCAGATTGTCCAGGCATTATGGGGCAGTTGGGGGGAAGACGCTTATACGCTGGATGCAGCAGGCGGGGAATTTGCCGATATGGAAAAAATTCAGCCGGTCAATCTTCAAGGACAGTATTACGCTTCCCGCGGCCCATTGCCAATCCCTCCTTCAGAGCAAGGCCAGCCGGTACTATTCCAAGCCGGCGGCGGAGCTGAAGGGTTGGAATTAGCGGGGAAATACGCATCCGGTGTCTATGCGAACCCATACGACATTGCATCTGCACGTGAACACCGGCAAGCGCTCCGGCAAAGTGCAGCCCGTTTTGGCAGAAATCCGGATGACATCAAGATGTATGCCGGCTTTATGTTCTCGATTGGCGCGACGGAAGAAGAAGGCCTAGAGCGGCGGAGACAGTTAATGAGTTTCAATCCGGAAGAGATTCCTAGCCGGGTCAGCTATTTGGGTTCTATGGTGGGGTTACGGCTATCGGTAAACACAATAGATATCGATCAGCCTTTGCCGGCTGACCTGCTAGCACGCGCGTTTGCCAATCCGCAGGATCCCCGTTCTCCCCGCGCTTTGCAGTTGGTGAAACAAGGGCTCTCCATACGGGATGTGCTGGCGCATGGCGTCATCAATTACCACCCGGTCGTTGCCGGTACCGCGGTTCAAGTGGCAGACTTCCTGGAAGAATGGTTTTTGGCAGGCGCGACGGATGGTTTTTCGGTTGTTCCGGATATGGCCTACGACGGCGTAGCCGATTTTGTGGAGCAGGTGGTTCCGATTCTGCAGGAGCGCGGTTTGTTCCACAAGGAGTATGAAGGGAAAACACTGCGTGAAAATATGGGCGTTCCTTATCAATACGGAAGTATTGAGGATAAATAATTTATAAACGAGAAGGTTTTAATAAATCATTTTCTACAATTGCTTAAAGTAATAAAGAAAATCTGGAAATAAACAAATAGCCGTTCAGGCTTTTGTATTTTAAATAAGACATTGAAAAAAATAAACCATTATTAAGTTAATCAGGTTACTGGGAGAGAGAAAAAATGAAGAAACAATACAATACAAAAGCGATTTTGGCATCGCTGCTCATCGTCGGGTTTGTGGGCATGTTCAGCGAGACCGCCTTAAACATCGCGATGGTGAATTTAATGGATGTGTTCCAAATTTCGGCGGCAACCGCACAATGGCTAACGACCGGATTTTTGCTGACGCTTGGTATTTTGATGCCGATCAGTGGCTTGCTGCTGCAAATGTTTACCACAAGACAAATGTTCGTTGGGGCGCTTATTAGCTTGATTTCCGGGACTTTAATTGCGGCTCTAGCGGTCAATTTTGAGATGCTGATGGTGGCCCGGGTGCTGCAGGCTGCCGGTATGGGCTTGTTGCTGCCCCTTATGTTCAACACCATTCTGGTCATTTATCCTCCGGAAAAGAGGGGAGCGGCCATGGGGTTTGTCGGACTGGTCATCATGTTTGCACCAGCAACCGGACCGACAATCGGTGGTCTGTTAATCGAATACTTGACTTGGCATTATATTTTCTGGTTCTCGCTGCCATTCCTCGTGATGGGGCTGTTGATCGGGCTGAAGTATTTGGAGAACGTCACCGAAGTGACAAAACCGCGGATCGATTTGTTTTCAGTCCTGCTGTCAACTATCGGTTTCGGAGGAGTGGTCTTTGGCTTCAGCAAGGCGGGTGAAGGAGAAGCGGGATGGGGCAGTATGGTCGTGATCACGTCTATCATCATTGGGCTGACTGCGTTGTTCTTCTTCGTCCTGCGCCAGAACTCGATGAAAGACCCGATGTTGAACCTGCGTGTGTTCAAATTTCCGATGTACGTGGTCGGACTGCTTCTGGTCATGATGAGCATGTTGATTATTATGTCGAGCATGATCATCCTGCCGATGTTCCTGCAAACAGGGGCCGGACTGTCTGTTTTCATTGCCGGACTGATGCTATTGCCTGGCAGTGCTTTGAACGGGTTGCTTTCGCCATTAATCGGCCGCTTGTTTGATAAATATGGACCGAAATGGCTCGTCATTCCAGGACTTCTTCTCGTGACGACGATGTTATGGTTCTTTACCACATTAACTACTGCTTCATCCGTGGCGTTTATCGTAGCGCTGCATGTCGGGTTGATGGTGGGGATTGCAATGATTTGGATGCCATCCCAAACGAACGGATTGAATCAGCTGCCGCCCGAATTATATCCACACGGTACGGCGGTCATGAACACGCTGCAGCAAGTAATCGGTGCAGTCGGTACGGCGGTTGCCATCAGTATTTTGACTGGGGGTATGGATACTTATCTACACAATTCTTCCGCACCGGCTCAGCCGGCAGAAATGGCGAATGCGATGGCTTCGGGATTGCAAAACGTCTTCTTGTTCACAGTGGCGATTGCTATGGTCGGCCTGATCCTCGGGTTCTTCATTCGACGGGTCGTAGTCCGGAGTGAAATGATCAATTCGCCACATTGAGATTTTAGAAACACTAAAATTCTTAAAAAAATACAGATTTAACTTAAAAGAAGCGTAAACTATAGTAAATTAATTTTAATAGCTAATTAGTTTACATATGACCATATTATTAGAAGGAGCATGAATACAGAGGGAGAAAAGAGGCTAAGCAAATAGCATATCTTTTCTCCCATTTTGTCTTTAAGAGGTATCTTTCCAAATGATTTTCGGCAATTAATTAATGCAAGTTTTAATGATAAATCTAAAGAGTATTTTACTTCATCGATGAGTATTAAGTTATCTTCCGATTGGTGCAAAGTGTATTTTTTCAATAAGAAGAACAACTGCTTCCTTTTGGAAGAAGAACTTTTTGGCTCTAAAAAATGTTTAAATGAACCCAAATCAAAATCAAGACTAAACACCAACACCTATTGAATGTGAAATTAGTGTAGTATGTTTTCTTAAGGAAACAGGATTGAATTCTATTATCTAACACAGCAGTCCCTGGATCCAGTTCTTAGCTGCCGGCAGATTGCACTCGCTGGAATCGTTCATTAATTATAAACGGGCGGACGAGATGATGCTAAAGTTGCTTTTTTTATTTCACAGAATATAGGAGGATCACATAATGATTCATAAATTCACCAAGAGAGCCAACGCGATGAAACCTTCGGATATGCGGATCATCTTAACCGCTTCAGAACAACCCAATTTGATTTCTTTTGCCGGCGGACTTCCAGCAGCAGAACTGTTTCCCATGCAGGCCCTGAAAACGGCAAGTGAAGCTGTTCTGACAGAAGACGGACCGGTTTCGCTTCAATACAGTCCGACCGAGGGCTTTGAACCGCTCCGCCGAAAAACGCTTGAACGAATGAAAGCAATCGGCATACAAGCGAATTTGAACCAAGTTATGATTACGTCGGGTTCCCAGCAGGCGATTGACCTAACGGGACGCCTTTTTCTGGATGAGGGGGATACGGTCATCTGCGAAAGCCCAACCTATCTGGCGGCGCTTAACGTTTTCAACATCTGCAATGCCAATATTGTAGACGTAGAGATGGATGAGAACGGCATGCTTATGGAACTATTGGAAAAAAGGCTTCAAGAAAATCCCCATGCAAAATTCATCTATACGATACCAGATTTCCAAAATCCCACCGGCCGTACGCTGAGCCTGGATAGAAGAAAGCGGATGCTGGAGCTGGCTCAACAATACGACGTATTGATTCTGGAAGATAATCCTTACGGTGCCATCCGCTTTTCGGGAACACCAATTCCGCCGATCAAGCATTTCGATAGAGAAGGCCGCGTCATTTACATGAGTTCTTTCTCTAAAATATTCGCACCAGGGCTTCGGCTTGGCTGGATTTGTGCCGATGAAGTCGTCATCGAAAAATACATGGGATTCAAGGAGTCCGCGGATATGCATTCCGATGGCTTTGCGCAGCGGCTCACTTCGAAATACATGGAACAGAATGATATCGATGTGCATATTGAAAAGATCAATTCCGCTTATCACGACAGATGCAACACGATGCATGCCTGTGTCAATCAATACTTTCCCGACGCGGTTTCCTGTGTGAAACCGGAAGGGGGATTGTTTATTTGGGTGGAACTTCCCGTCAATGTGGACGCGAGAAAGATCTCGATTGCCTGTCTTGAAAACGGCGTTGCTGTGCTGCCGGGAGAAGCCTTTTTCGCAACTGGCTCACAAAAAAATGCGCTTCGGTTAAACTTTTCAAACTCTTCAGAAGAACGAATTGTTGAGGGCATGAAGCGTATCGGAGAAGTACTGCATCAAGAATTAAGCAGAGAAGCTACGGTGAAATAACCCGTCTTTTGCTTTTTTTCGAAGGTTAGTCAGTGTGAACGATAATGGTGATGAAAAAGTTCGTTTTGAACTTGATTTCCTCAGAAGACAGGTTACATTCTCTAAGGGCATTACACATGCGAGAAAAAAGTATTCATAAGATTAGTTGGCACATCAGCAGTTTATCGGAAGCTGCTTAAGTAGAAAGGAAAAGCAAAGACTGTACAGTGCATCTTCATGGTCTTTTGTCTGCAAAAATACTTTTTTATGGAAAACTCAATATAGTACTTTGGTAAGTAGAATATAAAGTTTTTATTTAAGACCTCGGGTAAATTGCCAAAAATAAAAAAGAAGATGAATTACAACATTTCATCTTCTTCTTTATTCGAAAAGCCTATTGAATAACAAATCGTGATGCCGAGCAAAATGACACTTAAGCTGTTCAAGAAATTGCAGTTAGAATCAGCCCGATTGAAGCGTAAATAATTACAGTAAAGTAAATGCCGACCATGTGCACTAAGGAAAATAAGAACATTTTATTCGCCCAGACTTCGATTCCCGCCTTGTGTGAGCCAAATAAACTCAAGCCTAGCCAAATTAACCCTAAAATCAGTGAAACCAAAGTCAGGCCCAGGCTTAACGGCAAGAATAACAAGCTGGAAAACACCAACAAAATTAGATACGTGTTGGTTTGGAGGTAAGTGCGTTTTCTGCTTTTTACGACTGGCAGCATGGGAATATTGGCAGCAGCATAATCTTCATGCTTGCGAATGGCAATCGCATAAAAGTGAGGCATTTGCCAAATGACGAGTATTAAAAATAAAGCCCAGCATGCAGGATGCCAAATATCCGGCCCTACTGCAGCCCATCCAATCAAAGGCGGCATCGCGCCTGAGATGCTCCCCACTTCTGTATTCCAAATGGTATAGCGTTTTGTCCATATGGTATAAGGGATCACGTAGAAGAATATGCCCAAAAATCCAAGAAAAGCGGCTAATGGAGCTGCCAGGTACAATAAAACGAGCCCACTGCCTAACAACAGAACTGCAACGATTCCCACTTTCTTAAGTGGTATGGTGCCGGTAACGGTTGGACGATTTTTTGTTCGTGCCATTATCGAATCAATGTCGCGGTCATAAATATTATTGAATGAACCAGCTGCTGCAATAACGGCAGCAGTACCGAAAAGCGCAAACATAATATTTGCGATATTGTCTACAAAACTGTATTGATACGTATATAATGCAAGCATAAGTCCGGCGAGCATTGGAATCAAATTTGACTTGATGATTCCGGTTTTCACGACTTGTGCCCATAAATTTTTTTGGGATTGTTCTATCACTTTTCGTTCCAGCTCCTTTATGTCTACAAAGGTTAATATACCTTACTTGATAAACCAATTTCTAAAGAATAATTTTTTTTATGTATACATATGAACATTCTAAGGCTAACTCGACAAAGTAAGTGGAATTTTAAAGCGTTTGACGGTTATGAACTTTTTGGAAGTAAGGGAAACTTTATCGGAATGGAGAAGTTGATTTTCAGTTGCTTCTCTTTGTGCTTCGGCCGGAATATTGACGACCTCCATATTGTGGGAACTTATAACCTGATTTTCAACGTGGCATTGATGGTGCAAGAGAGCATCGGCTATGCGCTGTGCCTGGATAAGCTGGTGAATACAAGCGGAGACAGTGTGCTCTGTTTTAGGCCATTGCTGCCGAAATTGGAAGTGAACTTAAACGTCATCTGGAAAAAGCATCAAATGTTTTCCCAAGCCGCAGATTTGTTTATCGAAAACCTTCAGGCTGCCATACAGAAATCCAACTCAAGTGGGTGATCAGAAGGGGAGAAGCTAAACGAGGGGTTTCTTCTTTTTTTGCATGAAAAGGGAGACTGGCTCATTGTCTCTTAAAGAACCGCTGGGATAAATGAAGAAAGCAAAAAAGCCCCTCCATTTATTGTTCGGTTGGGCTAGTTTCAGCGATGAGCCAGTATTTGTTGCACCATTTGAAGTTTTGCCGCTCGAAGTTTCCGTTCATAGGGATCAGTCTCGGACGCTGGCTTGGCAAGATAATCCTCATAGTACTTGATCTCATAATAGAGTATTTCCTTTACTTCCCTCACCATGTGGCGTTTGGACTTCTCCACCTCGACTTCGATCTTTGCATCCTCAAACTCCACGGGGTTCCGCTGGGCAATTTCCGAAAGGATGACATCAATCGACCGGGTGTCCGGTTTTTGGAATTCTTGCAGCCGCGTTAATCTTTTATACAATTTCTTATTGCTAAACATTTTAACCCGAATTTTGCAGTATCTCATGGTACAAATGCTCCTTTCAGTTGCGTGTAACTTATTTTAACATTTAGTAATGCGAACAAATTTATTTCTTTTATAGGATCTAAACCTTTTAATTTTTGAAGGTATGCAAAGTAAATGGCTGTGAGACAAAAGAAGGAAAGGGAGTTAAGATCTTTGGTCGATAAAGAAACGCAGAATAAAGTGAATTGAAAAAGAGAAAGGGGGGAGTGCCGATTTCAGCCGCCTCTTTCTCTTTAAATTTTACCGATGAATCTCTGTATAATGCTCATTCTCGCTCTTGAAGCTGAAGCCAGCTTTCCAAAAACTCCTGCTGGTCCCCTTCTATTTCTTCTTCAAAAAAAGCGGCAAATACGCGGCTGTCAACATATTGAAAGCGGAATTGCTTCACGTATGCCGACAAAAAGCTGAAAGCTTGTTCTTGTCCGCCAATCCTTTCAAAAAACTCCTGCAGCAAAAGCGGCGTTTTCCCATAAACCGTAGAGTAGTATTGTCCGTCCGGAAATTCGCTCAAAGCCAAATTGACAACGGCATCGGTGGAATTCGTCTCGGCCAGTGATCTGGAAAAACCGAACGGGTCCATGTCTGCGTTTTGTTCCAGATACATGGACGCCGCCCATTCTGAAATGCTCTCATCCAGCCATGCGTCTGTATAAGGATCGTTGGCTACTAGGTAATAGAACCATTGATGGGCAATTTCATGGACGAGGGTGTGTTCAAATTCTTTGGGGCTGCTGCTCACTTCAATGATATTCGGATATTCCATCGCCCCATCATTGCCGATGACATCCAGCTCTGCGGCAGGATGCTCCGCAATTTTTTCTTCAAAAAAGCCGAAAGCGTCTTCCGCCACAGCCAGCATATTAGCTGTGAAATCCGGTCCATCGGCAGGTGCGAAAATACGGATAGCGGTGTTATTGATGCTCGATGTCTCCGTATGCCAAGCGTTGGGATCCAGGAATGCCAGGTAGAAATCTTTTATGTTGCTGCCTGTTAAGGTGCCTGTTGACATCGGTGCTGCTTCACCGTCTTGCGCTGAGCTGGCGACCAGGTATTCACCGGGCAATTGATACGCGATTTCATAGTTGCCATAAGACGTGTGATACGATTCGCCTTTGCTGTCAAAGTCGTGGATTTTCCAGCCATTGTCGTAATGGCCTAGCATCGGGTACCACTGCGCCAAATAGAAATTATTTTCGACTTGCGCCAAGCGGAGGCCGTTTTCAGGAAGCTTGAGCGTGTAGTCGATTTTCACGGTCTTCATCTCTTCGGGCTTTAATTCTTGCTCTAATTGTAAGAGAAGGCGGTTGCCGTCAAGTGCATACGGAATTTCCTGGCCATCCATATGGACTTTTGATATCGCCGTTTCGGCACCGTCTGCCATCACTTCCGGCTTATTGGCAGCCGTCAACGCATTCGGAATGAAATAAAAACCGATATCGTTCCAGGAATCCTGCGACTCATTTTTGACGTCGATTTCTGCGTGTATTTGGAAAACATCTTCTCCGTTCAAGTCCATTTCAATCCTGTATGCGGCGCTGGCGCCAGGCTTCAGCGGACTGGCCGCTGCAGTTTCGGTAAGCGGGATTTCCACAACGACAGGGCTCGGGTAAAATTCGCCCTTCGCCACAAAGACAGCGCGATCGAGATCTTTTGGGACTTCATATGTCAACACGGCCGTCATTTTATTGGGCAGCAAAAATTTATACTGGTTGAGCCATCTTTCTTTTCCTTTGGTCACATCCATATGGACAACCGAATACTTCGTCCCTTTGTCGTCGATGAGTTTAAAGGCCCTCGGTTTGTAGGTAGTGGAGGAGCCATCGTTTTCTCCAGGAAGGTCGAGGATCACCGGGAAAGAAATCAATCGATTTTTTTCATTCGACACTTTTACATCGGAAGGCGCTGCTACAAGCGCACCTACTCTAAAGTCTGCTGCTGCATCGGTCCCGTCTCCCAATACATACGAGCGGTAAGCCGTTTCCTGAAGTTTTTCGATTTCGCCGGCAGCCGGTTGCTGGCTGTCTTCTGAAGCTTGGCTTTGCTTCGGTTCATCTTTTTTGGATACATCCGCCATTACTTGTCCTTCAGTACCTGTTGTAGCTTGTTCAGAAATGCTTGCACTTGATCCATTATCAAATTCAGGCATTGTATACAGAAACAGCGAGGAGAGACCGACAAGCAAGGCCGCTCCTGCAATGCCCAAAGCCGATTTAAATTGTCTTTCCACTTTTTTCGAATTATGCAGCGTGCCATTGATCGCCTGATAAGGCAAAGTGCGCGCCGCTTTCTGTGCGGGGAGCAGGGCACCGAGCACACCGGTCACAACCGGAATCATTAAGGTCAGTGACAGGAACCCGAGTTCTTCGATCGGCAGTTGGCCATATAGGGAGTAAATCAGAACCAGCGAAATCGCTATTCCGATTACCCCACCTGCCAATCCGGTGAGAATGCCTTCCCATAAAACAAGCATACGCACGCTATTATTTTGCCAGCCGGTTGCTTTTAACACCGCAATCTGGGATTGCCGTTCGGAAACGTTCTGCCACATGATCTCGGTCGTCGTCAATATCGCGATCAATAAAGCGACGCCCATTGCGACATAATGCATCGTTCCGACTTCCAGCGCGACGAATTCTCCGAGCCATGTCGCGTAGAGAACGCCTTTCAAACGGAATGTCACGAACAGGAAGAAGATAAAGAGGCTGGTCGGAACCGCGATGGCGAGAACGGACAGCACGCTGCGCTGCCATTGCGAAAACAAATTGTTGAAACTCATGCCGATAACAGATTCCGAACGGACAAACCGTTTCGCCCGGTGCGAAACTTCGCCGGAACGCATGGACTCAAACGGTTGGATCCGCCGTATCAATGCAATCGGGATAAGGGAGCCAAGCCAGTAAATGGCGAGTCCGCTCAAGCCGATTAAAAAGACGCGGGACGCCGAAGTGTCGACACTGCCGGATACAAAAAATAAGCCGAGAATAAACCAGCTGATCAATGCCACAAGCATGCCGAGGATGGTGGCTTCCCAAAACAGCAGTTTTGATAATTGAGAAGGGCGCCAACCCAGCGCCAATAAGACGGCGAATTCTTTTTTTCGGGCGACAAGCATAATAATGCTGGAAGCGAAAACGTAAACGACGGCAACCAGAATGACACTGGCAATCACACCACTCAAGCCAATTTTGGCTTCTTTAAAAATGGAAATCGACGAACCGATTTTAATCCATGGCTGTTGAACCCAGCCAAGGCCCTCTTCTTCTCCAAGGGAGGGGAGGTGGGTTAATGCCAGCTGCGGGGAAGAGCCCAGCGTGATGTCAGTTATAAGACCGGTTTTTTGCTCGATTTCGGCAGCAACATCCTGTAAGGCTTTTTCACTTTCCGCATCCATCAATTCGACGCCTTTTACGTTGACGCGGATCGCAGAAATCGGGGTTTCCCCTAAAATTTGAGCAGCTGCTTCAAGTGTTGTCAAAACCAGTGGCGGCTTTGTCAAAAAGCCATAATCATCGTTGGTCGGTTTCATGTCAGCGGGAGGATTGACCGGAACTTCTTCCGCATCCATCACCCATTGCGCTTTGGCTGGGAAATAAGTTTCCATCGGCAGTTCCGTCAGCGGATCTTTGGAAATTCGGAGATTCTGCGGATCGAATACGCCGACAAAATCCAAGCGCAATTTTGGCCAAGCTGAACTGTCAACGCTGTAAGGATTAAATTGGCGGTACATGTTTTTGATGGCCCATGGTGAATCTTCCGGAAGTTCAAATGGCTGGACTTCATAGGCATAAGGCCATCGTTCCGAAAAGGGGCTGGTGACAGGTGAATAGTTCACAGTAGAAGGTTTTAATGCAATCCACGCTTGATCCGGGACGGTCATTATCCCATCATCAGAAGGATTGAGAACCTTTTTGATCAGTTTTTCGTGTACATCGGTTGTCTGGTAAGTAAATTCTTTAACGGGTGTCCCTTTAAGCGTGTCGAGGTATTTCTCTTTGCCTTTTGCTAAAATGTCTTCAGCAATGGCTTGCTGATCTTTGTCAAAAGGGATATCGAGTTTTTCAAATCGATAAGTGATTTTGGCATTTACAAAATCCTGGTTGCTGATCAAAACCGGAATTCTGTATTCGGGAACGCCCATCACTTCTCCTGTGGCGGAGAACGTATCCTCTTCATCAAAATAACGGCTTGACTCACTCGGGATGATCGCTTGATCCAGCCCGGCCATTGCGGCTTCGGCTTCGGGATCTATGCCCGCAATCATGATGGAAGTACCGTAAGACAAATTCGGGATGCCCGGTGAAATGCCATAATCGATTGCCACTTCACCACCGGGCTGCCAAGCGCCGGCTGTCACATAAACAGAAGTTTCGTCCACTTCGATTTGGGCTCCAGTATTCGTTTCTTCGGTCATCTTCATGCGGTAAATGCCAGGTTCAGTAATAGCGGGATTTTCAAGGTCTACATAATTCGTGTTCGAACCGATCATCGCGATCGGAGCGGCAATTTCAACCTTGGCCATCGCCTTGATCTGCTCATATTGCTGAAGTGAAATGCCCCCTTCCAGCCCGCTCAAATAATTCGGTTCCAGCAGGTTCAATTCTTCCGTAACGCTGCGGCTGCCTTGCGGACGGACGACAATGTGATAAGAAGATTTCCATCTCTTTTGCAGTTCTTCTACGACGGTACCGTTGTTGGCCTGTGTAACACCGATCAAATAACTTAAGCCCGTACTCAAGATCAACACGCCGACCATGAGCAGGATAAAGCGCTCTTTGTTTCGCCACCAGGAATTCCAGATAAACTTAAGCATGATGAATTACCTGCGAGTCGGCAACGATTTCGCCATCGCACATCTCAATTTTGCGGTCGGCTCGGTCGGCCAGTTGCGGATCGTGCGTCACAAACAGAACGCCGCATCCTTTTTCCCGATTCAATGCATGCAGCAATTGATAGATGATTTCGCCGGTTTCGGAATCCAAGTTGCCGGTCGGCTCATCCGCCAACAGCCATTTCGGTTGATGGACAAGTGCGCGGGCGATGGCAACTCGCTGCTGCTGGCCGCCAGAAAGCTGGGAAGGCAGTGCATTCGCTTTTTCGGGCAGTCCGACCATTTCCAATAATTCCAGTGCGCGTTGTTTTTTGTTGTAACTGACTTTTCGGCCAAACAGCGGAGCCATGATGTTCTCAAGCGCAGTCAAGGTGGGAATCAAGTGAAATTGCTGGAAGATGAAGCCGATGTTCTGAAAGCGGAAATCAGCGAGCTGGCGGCTATTTAGCCGGTTGACCGGTTCACCGCCGTGCAGCAGCTCGCCTGAAGTCGGATCATCGAGTGTGCCTAAAAGGCTGAGCAGGGTGGACTTCCCAGAACCGGAGGGACCGATAAATGAGATGAACTCGCCGTCTTCGAGTACGAGATTAATATTTTTTAATACATTTGTTTTAACGCCGTCACCTTGAAAAGCTTTTGCTAATTTCCGGCATTCGATTGTCTGGTTCAATGTATACGCCTCCATCAAAAAAGTTGATAAATTTTACCTATTCCAAATATACCAAATTTTAGCGCATGTAAAAGATTTTTTATCATCATCAACCAATTAACTAAAATCAGCTGGTTCATATAATGGGTTCTCGTTAAGAAGAAGCAGGATCGCATTCTTCTATGTTAATGTTGTAAATATTAGTTCCGAAAAGAATTTTAATGGCTCATGCAGATTCTTGTATAAGCTATTTTATTAATGAAATCGTTGCTGGAATTAGTGAAAAAACTGGAGTTCGTCAATGGTGAATTTTTAAGAAGTTTTTAAATTCAATAACATAAATAGCTTAAATAATTGTCTTGCCGTATAAAAAATCCAAATAGTTTTAAAAATATTTATTTGGTAAAGTAAAAGAAAAATCATAGAAAGTGGGGCAGTTTAATGGGGAACAAGAAAATAACAAGAAGAAATCCAAAGGGCATGCCAGAACCGGTCGGCAATTATACGCATATCACCAAAATTCCACGAAATGCTGAGTGGTATGTAGCCTCGGGCCAAGTCGGGATGGATGAGGACGGCAGCTTTCCGGAGAGCATGAACCGACAAATCAGCAACACTTTCAAAAATATCAAAGTCATCTTAGCTGCAGAAGAATTGGAAGCCTACCATATTGTCAAAGTGAACATCTGGGCAATCGAACAAATCGATTGGCAATGGCTGAATCAGCAATGGATCGATTTATTTACCGATGAATTTCCGGCGATGACGATCGGCTATCTAGTTGCATTGGGGTTACCAGAGATAAAAGTGGAAATTGAAATCTGGGCTGCTAAACCATAAAGGGGAAGTGCGGCAATGTGCAGCGTACAAGCTAGAGTCTGTATGTTCCTTAGTTCAGAAGTATGCTATCAATTTCTACCTAGAAGTTTTCTTTGCATAAAGAGCCAGTATGCAGAAGAGTTTAGAAAGAATTGGAAAAATTAAATAGCTTTCTTCACAAGTCCTTAGTATATTTGATAAAGAAGCTTATAGAGGATATTCAAAGGAGTGCAGGAAGTTGTCGTATTATGTTGTCTTGGGATTGACGTTTATCATTACGTTGTCTTGGTGTTATTATTTTTGGAGGATGCTGCGGCGAAACGAAAAACGGAGGTTTGCCTTCCATATCATTTTTTTCGGTACGTGATACCGGCGTTTCTGCTTTTTGCATTTGGCGTGACGTTTGTTTCGTATGCGATGGATTTGCCTGCGGTCATTGCGAAAGAACCGTCCCGCTATGAAGGCGCATGCGAAATCGTTATGGAAGAGCTTGAAGAGGATGTTTTCACGGTCGAAGCAATGTTCGATGATACGTGGGCTGAATACGAGCATGACCAGGTTCCGCTGATCAAAGAAGGCGATTATTACTGCGAAGTGGATTACTATCCAGGCTCGAGCATAGGCACCAGCTTAAAACTTTATCTGGAATCGGGCGGCAAAGCGGTGCAGCTTAAATAAGTCTTCCGCGTTTCCATTCAATTGGATGCAAGCAGTTGAACAAGAATAAAACACTCATCATTTAGTTTGTTTATAAAAAATTCTCTTTTAAAGACGCCTTTTTAAAGACGTCTTTTTTTATGCGATGAATTTCATAGCTTTCATGTTCATGCCCGGAAGTTGGTTTCAAAAAAACGGATTCTTAGCAAAAAGTAAGCGAACACTGCTTGCCTAAGAGGTAGCTGCATCAAAAGTATGTGTTATTTTGCATGAAAAGGGTATTATACACCAAGTGGAAAAATCCCTTATTCAAATAAGTATATGAAGAATAGTCTTTAAAATTTTGAAAGCAGGTGTAAGAATGAAATTTTATAAATACATTGAACTGGATGACAACATTGTCCATGGTACTTTAGAAAATGGACATTCGTTCTGGGAAAAAGAAATCCGTGGATGGAACGATAATGAAACTTTCATAGATATGACTTCCATAGTCAAAATCCGAGCCATCGATTCTCAAGATGAACCGGAAAAGAAAATAAAGGTCGATTACTCCCGCTCTGATATGGAAGAGGACTTGATGATTGGCAAGCTCGTAGATCGGGCAAAAAACGATTTGCTGGCGGCAGGACCAGCCGTTCAGCGATAATTCCATCCAGCTATTTACCAAAGGCAGCCTCCAGGGCTGCCTTTTCCTATTCTCTCTTTTCCAGCGGGGATCAAAGATATTACATGATGCCAAGCTCTGGCAAATAATCTGTGAGCCATATTTCCGATTTATGATTGGTGAAATAAATCATAAAAAACTGATTAATGAAAATATTTATGTTAGTATTAATTTATTATTTTTAATAAAAATTTATTAAAAGTCTATTAATATTAATCTCTTTCATTTGAGACATGAAATAGCATATCTCGTCAGCTGAACCTTTACATATTCAGATAAAACTTAGCATATGCGCAAGCGATAGTGCACCGAGGGATGGAGGTGAGATATATGGCTGCTAAAACCAAGCATAAAAAGAGGAAATGGTTGCTATGGAGTCTTGTTGCCCTTGTCATTGCAGCAATTGCTGGAGCGACTGTTTTTATGCCAAAAGGAACCGGAGCTTTCCAATCTGAAATTGCCGAAACGGGAGATATCACGACTTACCATCTTTTTCCGGGGACCATTGACTCCAAAAATAGAGAAATTGTGATAAGTGATAAACCGATGGAAATCTGCGAAGTGAAAGTGAAGCAAGGCGATGTAGTTAAAAAGGGCGAGGTCCTGTTCGTGTCGACTCTAGGCGAAGAAATCAAATCATCAATAGACGGTGAAGTTACACAAATTCGAATCAAGAAAAATGCCCAAGTGCCAGCAGGCATCGAAATGATCAGCATAGTGGACTATGTTAATTTCAAAGCCAACGTGAAAGTTGACGAATTCAGCCACAAGTATTTGAAAATTGATCAGAAAATCAGGGTTGCCATCAACGCACTGGGCAAAGAACTAGCTGGTACTATCACCGCTATTTCAAGAGAAGCACGGAATGAAAATGGTGTCTCTTATTTTATTGCGGCGATTG
This sequence comes from Planococcus sp. APC 3906, assembly GCF_030407685.1. Taxonomy (NCBI): domain Bacteria; kingdom Bacillati; phylum Bacillota; class Bacilli; order Caryophanales; family Caryophanaceae; genus Planococcus; species Planococcus sp. APC 3906. Next base: position 19,575 of record NZ_JASDCW010000013.1, read on the forward strand.
ACCTCGAACAGGATGATGGACTGCGGATCGGCATGAGTACAGAAGCGAAGCTTGTTAAAGCAGAAGCAAAAGAAGTGACTACGCTGCCGATGGAAGTGATTCTTTTTGATAAGGAGAACCAGCCATATGTGCTGCTGCCATCAGAGGAAGGGGAGCCCAGAGAAGAACCTATTACGACCGGAATCAATGACGGCATGAGAGTCGAAGTGAAAAGCGGCGTATCGGTCGGCGATGAAGTCATGCGCGCACTTGACGAAGAAGGGTTATTGCAGCAGCTCTTCTGGAGGAGATGAGAATCATGGCTGAGCAAATTTTGAAGATGACCGGCATCAGCAAGTCCTATTTCTTGGGTGGAGAAGAGCAAATGGTTCTCAAAAATATCGATCTGTCCATCAATAAAGGGGACTTTGCGGCGATCCTCGGGCCATCCGGTTCCGGGAAATCCACATTGATGAACATGATCGGCTGCCTGGATACTCCGACAGAAGGCGAGTACACCTTGTCACAGCAAAAAGTTCAGGAACTGGATGAAAAAGAGCTGGCAGCGATCCGCAATAAGGAAATCGGCTTTGTTTTTCAGCAATTTCATCTGCTGCCTCTCTTAAGTGCAAGGCATAATGTAGAACTGCCGCTGATTTATGCAGGCGTCCGTGAAAAAGAACGGGAACAGCGGGCAACCGAAATGTTATCAAGAGTCGGTCTTGAAGGGAAAATGGAGCACCGGCCCAACCAGCTTTCCGGTGGCCAGCAGCAGCGTGTGGCCATTGCCAGGGCGATGGTCACCGAACCGACAATCCTGCTTGCCGATGAACCGACCGGTGCGCTTGACCAAAAGACTGGTCAGCAAATCATGGAGCTCTTCCACCAATTAAACAGGGAAGGGAAATCGATTATCATGATTACTCATGATGCGGAAATCGCAAAAAATGCGAAACGGATCTTTCGCATCCTGGATGGACTGCTCACGGAGGAGGAAGCCGGATGCTAAGGGAAAACTTGAAAATGAGCTGGATGAACGTAGTCCACAACAAAATGCGCTCAGCCTTGACCACCCTGGGCATCGTTATTGGGGTAAGTTCCATAATTGCGCTGATTACCATCGTCAGAGGTGTTACAAACGACATGACCAATGATTTTGCTACGTTCCAGGCAGATCGAATCATTGTAACAACTGTGGGTACTCCTTTGAAACAGGGATTGCTGCCGCAAGATATCGAGCGCCTTGAAGAAATTGACAATGTGTCCGGAGTGTCGCCGACCGTTACAGGCTTCACTAAGGTTGCAGCTGCAGGAGGCGTCAAAGAAGATGTGAGCGTGAACGGGAAAAACGATGTCTATTTTTCGAAAAACAAAGATTTGATCCAAACAGGTAGAGGGATCAATCCATTAGACATTCAAAGTGAAAACAAAGTAAGTTTGATCGGCTCTACGATTGCCCGTGAATTATTTTTTGGCAAAGACCCTATCGGTGAAACCTTGTTGATCGGCGGCATGAACTTCACCATTATTGGCACACTCCAACAATCGCATGCTTTCTCATCGAGTTCCATTAATGAGGCAGTCATCGTCCCTTACACGACATCGATGCGGCTGCTTGGAACCAATTCCATCATGGCGGCAGATGTCTATATGGATGACTCCAAGGAGTCTGAAAAGACCTCGCGCGCGATCGAAGCCGAACTGAATGAGTCGTTTATAAATCAAGGTGAAGGATTTCTGATCCGCAATACGCAGGAAATGCTGGCAACAATCAACCGGATGATCACGACGCTGTCTTTGCTGATTGTGGGCATTGCATCCATTTCGCTGGTGGTTGGCGGTATTGGCATTATGAATATGATGCTCGTATCTGTTACAGAAAGGACCGCGGAAATTGGACTCAGGAAGGCATTGGGAGCGGAACCGAAGCGAATCCAGCAGCAATTTTTGATGGAAGCCATCTTTTTATCGCTTATGGGCGGAATCATCGGCGTCGTAACCGGTGTCATGGGAGCCTATGCAATCTGTGCATTAATGGACACCAGTTTCTTGCTGTCACCCTTAACCATCATTTTGGCTCTGGGCTTTTCCACAACGATCGGCATCGTTTTCGGATTCGCTCCAGCTAGAAAAGCATCTAAATTGAATCCGATAGAAGCTTTGAGGCGTGTATAGGAGTGACAGGCTGTTGGGCAATGATTTCTTTATAATGAAGAAGCAAAGCAGTTTATTGCTGCCTTTGCTTCTTTTTCGGTATGATGAAGAAAAGCAGAAGGGTGAAAGAGGTATTTTCACTGTGCAGCAAGTGCCTTTTGTTAATAAAGCCATAAGGCGAGTGATGAAATGTCAAATCTCGAAGAACATCCTGCAACGCACAAAAAGAAAAGAAAAGCTCCATCAAAAGGCAAGATGCGGATCATCAAGAAAATCGGGATTTATTTAACACTAATAATCGCCTTGTTAGGAGTGGTCCTTTTGTTGTTTTTAAATCTCCATCCTTCTTTTGGCGCTAACCCAAGCAAGGAACAAGAAGTGCTGTATAATACGTTTGATAATTATAAGGACGGCAAATTTGTCAATCAAGAGTCAACGATAGAAGGCGGCAGCGCGGGTAGCCCCTCGGCACCGCAGAACTCTAATTCATCACCCAGCGCAACAAGTCCATCATCCGGTGAACTTCCTGTTTCTGAGATTAATTGGGACAAGATTAAAGGCGAAGAAGACAGCCTGACATGGCTGGGCCATTCTGCATTTATATTGAGTCTTGATAATAAGAAAATCCTTATCGATCCTATGCTGGGCAACAGAGCTTCACCGGTTTCCTTTATAGGGCCGAAACGCTATAGCGAGGACCTATTGGATATTGTAGAAGAGCTGCCGCCGATTGATGCAGTCTTTTTCACGCATGATCATTACGACCACTTGGATTATGCCTCAATAAAAAAACTGAAAAGCAAGGTCGCTCATTTTTATGTTCCATATGGCGTCAGTAATCATTTGATCCAATGGGGAGTTGCAAAAGAAAAGATTACGGAACTTAATTGGTGGGATGAACATGAATTCCAAGGATTGACCATCGCCTTGACGCCGGCCAAACATTTCTCAGGCAGAGGGATTTTCAACCGGAATTCGACGCTTTGGGGCGGCTGGATCATTCTTGGAGAACAAACCCGTTTCTATACCAGCGGAGATGGCGGTTATGAAGGGCATTTCAAGGAAATCGGCGATAAATACGGACCTTTTGATATCGCATTAATTGAAGGTGGGCAATACGATACACGCTGGCCAGAATCCCATATGCTTCCTGAAGAGTCCGTACAGGCCAATATCGATGTACAAGGCAAGAACATGCTGTTAACACATTGGGGTGCTTTTACGCTTGCGCGCCATGGCTGGACAGAGCCGATCGAACGGGCCGTACAAGCTGCTGCAGAAAATGATGTTGATCTTCTGGCGCCTCAAATCGGGGAAACTATTGGGATGGATGGAAGATTGGCTGTTCCTGCTTCAGCATGGTGGAAATGAGAAAACCGATTAATGCCAACCCTGTATTCGAAAAAAATAGAGTTAGGAGAAAACCGACATGATCCGATTCGAAAACGACTATGCAGAAGGCGCACATCCACGTATATTGGAGCGCTTGATGGAAACCAACGAAGTGCAGACGCCGGGCTATGGCACAGATGATTATTGCGAGTCTGCCAGAAACCTGATCAAGGAAGCCTGCGGCGATCCAACTGCGGATGTCCATTTCCTGGTTGGCGGAACACAAACCAACACCACAATCATCTCGTCGATCCTGCGCCCGCACCAAGGCGTTGTTTCTGCGCATTCCGGCCATATTGCGACGCATGAGACGGGTGCGATCGAAGCGACTGGCCATAAAATACTGCCATTGCCGAGCAGTGATGGAAAAATCGATGCCGAGCAGGTTAGGGGAGTTTACGAAGAACATTGGAACGATGCCACCCATGAACACGTTGTCCAACCCGCGTTGGTTTATATCTCCAATCCGACGGAATTCGGGACGCTATACAGCAAATCCGAGCTGGAAGCGCTGCGGAGCGTGTGCCTTGAATGTGGGTTCACGTTAATGATCGACGGTGCGAGATTGGGGTATGGTTTAGCCGCGGAGGGCAATGATTTATTGTTGGAAGATATCGCGAAGCTATGTGATGTTTTTTACATCGGCGGAACGAAAATTGGGGCATTGTTCGGGGAAGCGGTTGTCATTACAAACCCAGCGTTGAAGAAGGACTTTCGTTACTTGATCAAACAAAGAGGAGGACTCTTGGCAAAAGGGCGTATTTTGGGCATCCAATTTGAAACACTGTTCACAGATGGGTTGTACCTGGAGCTATCCAAGCATGCAATTGATGCGGCAATGACGATCCGAAATGCTTTTGAAAGCAACGGATTCGAATTCAAGTATCAATCAAAAACCAATCAGCAATTCCCGATTCTACAAAACGAACAGATTGAACTTTTGAGAAAAAAGTATTCATTCCATAAATGGGAAACAGTCAATGAAAGCGAAAGCGTCGTCAGATTTTGCACGAGCTGGTCGACCAAAAGGGAGCATGTAGAGGCGTTAGTGAAAGATATTGAGTTGTTGGCAATGCAAAAATCAAAATGAATTTAGAGAAGTTCTTGAAAGAAATCGTCAGGAAAGATAACTGGCATAAAGGTGAAATCGATCGTGTAGATTTAAAATGAAGAAACTCGAAGTGGAGGGCTCACGTGAAAATAGTTCAATTTAACAAAGAGGCAGGAAAGCGAGTAACAAAATTTGATTCTGATTTTGTTATGTCACGTATTACACAGACTCAGAAATCAGCGCACGTAGCTTGTATGTACTTAGAAGCAGGCGGAGTAATTGGTTTTCATGAAGCTGTTCTGCCTCAACTTCTATTAGTTGTCGCTGGAGAAGGCTGGGTTAGGGGAGACAGTAATGAATACATAAAGATCCACAAAGGCCAAGCAGCCTTCTGGAATAAGGGAGAATGGCATGAAACCAAAACATCAAATGGATTAACTGCAATTGTAATTGAAAGTGAGGAGCTTAACGCTTCATCGATGAAATTATAGTGAAATCGTTATTAAAATAAAACAAAAAGGGAACTCCACCGATTTTGTGGGTTCCCTTTTTGTTTACTATTATCCAGTTTGAAAACTACTTGTCAAACTCATAATAATCCTGCGCATGGACTATTTCAAAACCGACGGACTCATACAAACGCAAGGCGTTGGCATTCTTCGTTTCCACTTCCAGGTGAACCGAATGGCCGCGTTCACTTTGCTGTTTGACGATGCGGCGCAGTACCTTTCGGCCAAACCCTTTGCCTTGGTGTTCGGGCAAGATTGAAAAGCCATAAATCCATGCTTGTCCATTTTCCCGTTTCACACGGATTTTGCCGATGGTGTTATCACTGACATCGATCATCAGCATCTCTGTGTGTTCGTCTCTATTAATCCGGCTTTCGGTCGCTACCGCATTTTCCAAGGAGACATTGAAGACCTCCACATCAAGGCGTACACGCAATTCCAAATCTTCTCGAGCTGCTTCCCGCAAGATGAAATCATCTGTTGTGTTCTCAAGCGGTTGTGGCTGCCATTGCATTTGATGCTCCGAAAATGCATAACGGGCTCCTTGACGCAGTAAAAATTCTTTGGCTGCTGATGAACTAGCCGGGGCGTTCAATAAAATCTTCTTAAAGCCTGCGCGTCTGACTGCACCCATCGCCTCTTCGAACAACCGCGTAAAATGGCCTTTCCGGCGTTCGCTGGGCTTTACCATGCCTGTCACTTCAATCGTTGAACCGAAAGGATACATGCCCAAAAACGCTATCAATTCCTCTTTTTCGTAATGCAGCATATCAAGCCCTTCGGTAGACCGGTTCCGCAGCATGTCCCAGTTCAATTTCATTTCGAGTCCGTCATGCGCTTCCACTTCTTTTTGCAATTGTTCAATATCGGTAAATTGTTCCGTCGTTAACATATCGATCTCCTCAACACTAAATTTTCGGGTTTTTGTTCATGCTGTCTAAAAGAATTCAGCATGAATTCTCTCTTCATCATAAGCTTCAGAACATCTTCGCACAATATTTTTAATTTAAGAACAATAAGTAAAACAATTAAACCGTAATTAGTTTGAAAGTTTCGACTTTAAGGCTGAATGATTCTTTTTAGTGTGTTATGGTAATTATATGGAATTAAGTGACAGGAAAACGAAACAAAGAAGTGGAGGAGAACCGATGCCGACGTGCCAGAACTGCAAAAACCGATGGGGATGGACCCAAACAATCAGAAAAATGCCTTTTCTCGACACAGGAATGATCTGCCCTTATTGCAGCACAAAGCAATATCCGACAAATCCATCCAAGAAAAAATGGGGCTTAGCAGGTCTTCTGACTCCTTCTGTTATGCTCGTTGCATGGTTGTTTGAGCTGCCGCCGGTTTATTCTTTAGGGATTCTGGTGCTGACTTTTTTCTCGCTATTGGCTATTTATCCGGTTCTCATGGAATTTTCAAACGAAGAAGAACACTTGTGGTAATTAAACGGTTAACAGCACAGGCAACGGTTCTAATGCCTGTGCTGCTTTTTTCATAGCCACATTCTACATGGGGCGTTTATTTAATCGCGACATTATGCTGGACCTGATCCTGGTTCGTCCATACAATGGTCGTGCCAGGTGCAATTGTGATGGTTTCTTCTACAAATTCATAATCTGCAATGTCAATTTCAACTTCATCCATTTGCTCCGCATCTTCATCTACCACAACCGTCATTTTCATCACAGGATGAGGCTCGCAAAAGATTGCAAACTCTCCAGCTTCATTGAACACGAAGCTGGTTGTTTCGCCATTCGCTAATAGCGCTGATGCAGCGCCGCTCATAGCTTCAGGTGCTTCAGCCGAGGCTTCATCCGTTTCATCTTCTGCAGGTTCCTCTTCATCCGCATCTTCTTCAGGCATCTCTTCTTCGGCTTCTGGAGCCGCTTCCTCAGCTGGTGCGCTTTCTTGTTCTTCAACTTCTGTCGCTTCATTGGCTGCAGGCTGTTCTTCTTCTCCACAAGCCGCCAAGGCAAGAATGCCTGCTGCTAGGATTAACCCGAATTTTTTGTTGATCATCTTCTTCTCCTCCTTGTAAATTGCTCTTTTTTATAGAACGCAAGAAAAGGGGAATTAGATTACAATTCCAAAAAGAAACACCAAACAGGAGTGGTCGCTGCTGACGCAAAAAAGGATTGAGTGCCAGTAAACAGCGCTCAATCCTTTTTTTGTTTTTTTGTTCATTAACACACGGAATCATTTGATTTTGGAACCGACAGCCCGAACAATGGCCGCAGGTATAACGCAACGAACGTACCGGCAAGTGCAAGGATGCCCCAGATGTAGCCGTGAAGGCTGAATGAAGCGATGCCGCCGAAGTAAGCGCCGATGTTGCAGCCGAATGCGAGGCGAGCGCCATAGCCCATCATTAATCCGCCAACGACAGAAGCAGCGAAATTGCCTGCAGTGACTTTGGTGAATTTGAATAATCCACCAGCTGCGGAAGCGATAAATGCACCTATGATAACGCCAAGGTTCAAGACAGTGGTGGAATCGGTGAAGATAGAAGCTTGCAGCGATGCGGCATTGGCTCCTTGCCAATAGCCCCAGCTTGCAACGTCGACACCGAAAGCAGCTGCGATTTTAGAACCCCATAAAGCGAATGCAGACGTAATGCCCCAAGGCGTTCCGCGCGTCATGAGCGTCAAGGCGTTAAGTACTGCCAGAACAATCGCGGCTGCAAATAACGGCCACGATCCTCGGAAAATCCGTTTCCATCCTTTTTCTGAAGGCAGAGGCGCCATTTTAGGCGCTTTTTTCTTCTTCTCAATGACCAGCGTGAGCCAAGCGATCAATCCGAAAAATGCGATGGAGACAAGCCATGCGCCGCCGTAGCCGAGTCCAGTGGACGTGGCCAGTGAAACAGGAGCGAATGCAGGCATTTCTTCCGTCCAGAACGGCAAATGGTAAGCGCCGATTGTCGCACCGACAATGAAGAAAATCAGCGTCACGAACATGACTGTGCGTCCGCCGCCCAATGCGTAAAGTGTGCCGGAAGCGCAGCCGCCGCCGAGCTGCATGCCGATGCCGAATATAAATGCGCCGACGACCAAGCTGACACCAACCGGTGAAACGTATCCGGCTACCGGTCCGCCGAAGAAAGTTGTGCCATACGCAAGAATCGGTGCAAACAGCGTTACCGCTATCGCCAGCATCAGCATATGTGCGCGCATCGATTGCCCGTTGCCAACAGAAGCCATGCGCCGGAATGCCGACGTAAAGCCGAAGCGGGCATGGAATAAAGTATAGCCAAGCAACAAGCCGATGCCCAACAGCATCGGCTGAGAGACGTGCTGCGTTGCCAGCAAGTATACAAACAACAGGATTGCGGCAATCACGCCACCGGCAATCAGGATTTTTTGAGGTGGATTCAATGCAAGACCGTCTCTTGTAATGGGATCTTTTGTTTCATTAACGGGTTGAACTGTAGTTATGGCCAATGTTATAACACCCTTTTCCTATTAATTTAGTCGGATTAAAGTTTAATGTTAATGTTTTGAAGTTTTGAAGTCAACTTGTTTAGCTTGCCAACAAGCTGGTATAGCAAAAACTATTTATTAAAGAATAAAAAACTAATTACAGTTCGTTGTATTTAGATTATTGGAACAATGGTAAAATTTATGGAACGCATAAAAAAAGACACCTAGCTAAAAGTGTCTTCTTCACATGCTTACTAAAATTGGTAATGATCAATTATTCTCAGAAATCATAGAGAAGATATAGTGGTCTTCCCACGAACCATTTATCTTAACGCCTTTTTGTTCCAAGCCCTCTTTATGGAAGCCTGCCTTTTCCAAAACCCGGATGGAACCCGTATTGCTGGGCATTACCCCTGCTTCAACGCGGTGCAGCTTCAGTTCAATAAATGCGAATTCCACTGCCAGGGTAACAGCTTCTGTCGTATAGCCTTTGCCGTTAAATTGGCTGTCCAACGAATAGCCGATCATACATTTCTGAAGCGGTCCCCGGACGACTCGAGATAAGGAGATTTCACCCACTAATTTGTGGTTTTCCTTAGTGAAGATCCCAAAAGCATAGTTTTTGTCTGCTTCTCTTTGCTTAGCAGAATCGTTGATGAAATTCCTTATGCCATCAAATGTGTAGGATTCCTCCTGAAAAATCGGAGAATACTTCTGGAAAAATTCACGGTTTCTTACATGCAAATCGAGCAAAGCCTGTGCATCTTGATCTTCGAAAAAACGGATATATATTTTGTTTCCCATAAGTTCCATAATGTTTCAACTCCCTTATAATGACTATTGCATCAATTGGAGATAGCGTGTGATTTTCAGAACAACCTTAACAATTAACACGAACCAATTATAAAGAAGTATATGCTTCTGGCGTTGCATAAAACAACAGGTAAGTTATGGAACTTCATTTCGATTGCCAACAATGTTGAGCTGTTTAAAGTATATAATTTTGATGTTTCCTTATGAAACGAAAAAAATGATTTTAAAGCTTATTCCTCAACTAATTATGTCCTTTGGCCAGAGAATACTAAAACGAAGGAGGCAGTAAACAATGGCAATAAAGATTGAAAAGCTTTTGACTATAAAGTTTCCGATAATTCAAGCTCCCATGGCGGGTGGCGTGACAACTACACAATTGGTGGCTGAAGTTTCCAATGCAGGGGCACTGGGCATGATCGGAGCCGGCTACTTAACGCCCAGCCAAGCGCGCGAACAGATCAGAGAAATCAAGCAACAGACACAAGAACCGTTTGGCATCAATTTATTCGTACCAGAAAAATTCAATGTGGTGAAAGAGGAAATTGAATTTGCAATCGATGTTCTCAGCCCGATGCGGCAACAATTGAAGCTTCCACCGCAAAAGCATATGGAGTTTCCATCGGAACAAGATTTGCACGAAACATTCGAACAGCATCTCCAAGTGGTTATTGAAGAACAAGTGCCTGTTTGTTCTTTTACTTTTGGGATTCCGTCGAAGGAAAAGATCGCTGAATTAAAAAAACATAAGATTTTCTTGATCGGGACCGCAACAACAGTTGAAGAGGCAATTGAAAATGAGAAAGCCGGAATGGATGCGGTTGTGGTGCAGGGAAGTGAAGCAGGCGGGCACCGCGGCAGTTTCCTTGATGGGAATCAGGAAAAGCTCATCGGCTTGATGTCCTTGGTTCCACAAGTGGTTGACCAGCTAAGCATCCCGGTTATTGCAGCGGGTGGAATAATGGACGCACGGGGAGTAATGGCGTCAATGTCTTTAGGAGCAGCAGGCGTTCAAATGGGGACAGCCTTTTTGACTTGCAAAGAAAGTGGAGCGAACGGCATACACAAAGCAGCAATCCTCAGCGCCTCAGCGGACGATACCATCATGACTCGCTCTTTTTCAGGGAAATGGGCCCGCGGGATTGAAAACCAGTTCACCAGGCAAATGAAAAAACACGAACTGCTCTTGCCGGATTTTCCGCTCCAAAATACGTTGACCCAAGAAATACGGAAGGTATCAGCAAGTCAACTAACGAGCGATTACATGTCGCTATGGTCAGGGCAAAGCCCGGAATTGGCGAAAGATCAGTCGGCTAGAGAATTGATTGAATCGATTATGGGGGATGTTGAGAAAAAAGACTTGGATTTTTAGCTGAAGAAGTTTTGAGCGATGGAAATGCACTGTTTAGATGAATAGGCTATCGCTTGATAAGCAGTTTCCGAAGAGGTGAAATTTGTGAGCATAAAAATCGCAATTCTTGCAGACGTGCATGGCAATAGTGCTGCTTTATTAGCAGTGTTGGATGAACTGAATAAAATACCAGACCTCGCACACATTTACTGTTTAGGAGATATGGTAGGAATTGGTTACGAGACCAACGAAGTTTTAGACATTCTTTTTTCGAGAGACGATGTATCTTTTGTGTCTGGGAATCATGAAGAAGAAATTATCGCAGTAATTGATGGGAAAGAAATTGCGAGTCAAGGTGGAGAAAGAGTTCATCATGAATGGCTCGCAAATCGCTTAGATAGAAGATATATTTCTTATATTCGTGAGATGCCTAAAGAACTAGTTGTTGAATATGAGGGCAAAAAACTTTTGTTTGCACATTATCATCTGAATGCTGAGCGTCAATTCATCCCGATTGATACTGACCCTACTGTTGAGAAACTAGATGAACTTTATAAAGATTCCACATTTGATTTGGTTTGCTTTGGCCACCATCATCCGCTGCATTATTTTACATCAGACAAAAGAACGTATTTAAATCCAGGTTCGTTAGGCTGCTTTGATCGTCCGGTCGCAAGATATGCGACAGTATTGATTACGTCTGAAGAGATTACTGTTCAACTAAAAAAAGCGACATACAAAAACCAAGATTTTCTATCGGGATATGAACTGCTGGAAGTTCCGGAAAAAGATTTTATTTTAAAAGTCTTTCACGGAAATCAATATTTGATCAAAGAATGATATTCTAGATATCCTAATTTCCGCCATAGACAATTACCAAGATGAACAGGTGATTTGAGGGGATAAAAAGCTCTTAATTGGAATTTGAAGCTATATTTCGATTTCTGGCAGTGGAAATGTACAATTATTTGTTCGGGATGAAAGATGAATTTCAGTAAAAAAGCAATCTGAAAATCAATCAATTGGCAAAGTTATAGCTGCAGTTGAAGAAAGGAGAATGGACAGCATGAAAAATTCGAGTTTCGCACATTCCAAGCCTATAAAATGGGGAATCTTTTTGTTTTGTTTCGTGCTCGCTATAATGCTGATGGCGGCAGGATTTGAGCTTTTGGGTGGGATGGGGAATATAGATGGGACTGGCATTGGTGTACACTTCCTCTTTTTTGAGGTGAATGATCAGGTGCCCTTAAAGGCTATTTTAAGTTATGCTATCGGATTTATGAGCTTAAGCGTTTTAATAGCTGTATTTCCTTTTGTTTTATTTCATAAAAAAGTTTTATCATATATTGCTTCGGTTTAGTCATCCAGTTAACTGATATAGCTAGCCAAATAAGTTTAAATACTAACTTTTAATGCTAGCAATAATACAGAAAGGGAAAACGAGTTCGATTTTTTACTCATTTTCTTGAAACCTAAAAGGGGAGGCTATTATGAAAAACAACAGCTTGAGAGCCATCTGGATTATTCCCAATATCTTATTCTATCTCTTGTCCTTAACGCTTTTAGGATTTATTATGGCGAATGCCCAAGACTTGCGAGAAATACATCGGTTAGAAATATGGATATTAGCCTTGCTTATTCTTTTATTAGTTAGCTTCTTTGGAACTTTTCAAATTATGGGTTGGATAAAGAAAGGCAAAATGTAGATACTGAGTAAATGCTTTGGCGGATTTTGCAGTCTGGCGATGCTGGAGCGGGAAGTGGAGGTTAGTCAGTGGCAAAAATATTCATAGTAAGTGAAGATTTCGAGTCGGCAGAAGAGTTGAACATGTTCAGCAACTTTCAAAATGCTGCTAAATGGTATATCGGGCCAGACGGAGACTCTGATGAAACTCGCAAATTCTTGACTGATTTTATAAGTGCTCAAGATTCGTTTCCTGTTTTTCTTGTAATGGAACCCTTTGGTGATGTTTCATCAGAACTTGTGCGATTGCTTGAAGACAATCGGATTGCCTACACCGTCCGAACGGAGGGCATGAAAAATAAAAGCATCCCGGTTTTGAAGATTGTGCTCAAAGATGCACATTCATTAAAGATAATAGTAGACCAAACATTTTGGATCGCTAATTCCAATAATTTTTACGCGCTGTCCTTCTCGGATAATTGCACATATAAATCAGCAACCAGAAAAACTTTATGGGGCCGTAAGAAACCTTATATGCACCCTTTCTTTGAAATGAAGGAAGCTTCTACGGTTATTAGCATTTGGTACGATGGGGATGGATTCAATCTTTATACGAATGATCACCGTTATAAAACATTGGAAAGCCTGAAGAGCCATTTGCCTGAAGGAACATTAGTGGAAGAAGCTGGAAGCCCATATCCACAATAAAAACGATGCTGCTTAAACCTTAACTTCATCGAGTCTCTGTTTACACAATAAATTTAATACAGGAATGCACTTTATGAAAAGGAAGTGAGCTATTTTGAAGAAAATGCTTCCCGTACTAGGTATTCTCATACTTTTTTTGTCAGGCTGTGGAACTATCGATGGAACGGTAAACGAAAAGAAGGAAGCCAGTTTTATCGTGGAGACGTCTTCAAATGGCTCAGAATCGGAAACCGAGGAAGTTTTCTTGATCGATATCACAACATTCAGTGGGGCTGTGAGTTCTTATGAAGAATTGGAAGTGGGACATCAAGTCCAAGTAGTTCCCGCAGAACTTTCGGAAGATTTCCCTTATATTCTTGCAACTGATGTAATTGTTAAGTAAAGAATGATTGATTTGAACAGAGTGATAAGGGCAAAGGAGGAAACCATAGCATTGGTTTATACAAAGCATGATTTAGAAAAGTTGGAAGATCGCTTTGAAAATTTCTTTTCACTTCCATACGAAACCATTGAGATTCCGGATAGTTTGAGCGAAATAAATGATGTGCCCTATCCACTACTTCGAAATAAATTGCTCAAGGAAAATTTCAGTTTATTGATATGCATTCCACATCTTCCTGTGTTTAAAGAGTTGAAATCAGCAGAACTTTTAAAGGAAAACCCTTCTTTCAGATTGTTGAAGAATTCTTCTGAAAACTACAATCTGGCTATCGAGGAATTTTTAAAAAAATCGGAATACACGTCTAGCTTTATTTGGATTCAAGATTTTAAAAACGTGGTGGTCGAGATGCCGAAAACCAGCCAACAAAGGATGAAACTGTCGAATTTGGGCGGAAATCAAATTTATAGTTTTTGGTTGGAGATTGAAGAATGCGCAATGGCTGTGTGGAATTAAAGTTCTGTAATCGCCTGGAATGTGACGCATTCGTTATGTGGAAATGAAAGGAGGACTCATCTTTTGGACAGCATTATTTTTGATTTGGATGGAACGATTTGGGACCCGATCGACACAGTTCTGGGTGCTTGGAACAGCATTTTAACAAGAGAAGAAATGAATGAATTAACGAGGGAAGAATTAGCGGCCACGATGGGGATGCAGATGGATGAGGTCGGGATGAAATTGTTTCCTGCATTAAGCGAGGAACGCCGTGAGCAGTTAATCCATGAGTGTTGGTCATTGGAAACGGCCTTTTTAGCAAAACGTGGTGGAGCACTTTACGAAAATGTAGAAAATGTGCTGGCAGAGCTTTCGCAAAAATACAAACTTTACATAGTAAGCAATTGCCAAGATGGCTATATTGAAGTGTTCTACGAATATCATAAATTGGAAAAGTATTTCCTGGATTTTGAAAACCCAGGAAGAACTTCGCTGTCAAAAGGTGAGAACATCAACTTGGTCATCGAACGCAATAGCTTGTCCAAGCCGGTTTATGTTGGCGATACGCAAGGCGATTTAAATGCAGCAAAATTTGCGGGCATTCCCTTTATCTACGCGAAATATGGTTTTGGCCAAGCGAGTGAGTACGACGAAGCTGTTGAAAGTTTTGATGAACTTTTAAGGGTTTTCAGAAATGGGAATGATTGAGATTTAATGGGATTGGTATATGCGAAAATGCATTTCTTGAAATATAAATGATCAGCATCAGCGAATGCAGAAATTATTAGCCGAGACATATTAACCGAAAACGGAGGAATATAAATGGTGAAAGTAAAGCTGCAAAAAATGGATGAAGAAGAATTCGATCGTTATCTAGCGTTTTTAATTCCCGATTACGCCAATGATTTAGCTGTTAACTTTTTGATCCCGACGGAGAAAGCTGCCGCCGAATCTGAAAAACTCATGCATGATTTGTTTCCTGACAAACAGCATTCAGAAGGGCAGTTTGTCTTCAATATTTATTCAATTGAAGAAGATAAGAATGTTGGTGTGATTTGGTACAACATTCAAACTGACAGCAACAAAGCTTATATCTATCATATTTTGGTAAATGAAGAGTTTCGGAATCAAGGATTTGCAAGCGCAGTTTTGAAGGAATTTGAAGAAAGCATGAAAAGTTCTGGAATCACCTCTTTAGGGCTGAATGTTTTCAGCACCAACCCGAACGCTCAAAAACTTTATGAAAAGCTGGGTTATCAGGCCCAATCAACAGCGATGGGGAAAAGAATTTAGAATGGGGCTTTCCGATGAAAGGTCTGTATGAATCCAAATGATCTAGTTAAAAACAGTCCATCCTTTATTAAAATATAAGATGATTTAATGATCACAGATTTCAACGGGACGTTCAGAATTTTATCTCTTCCAAAGGAGTGATTAGATGAGTGGCATAGAACTGCTGATCCATTTTAAAAATGGACTGAACAATTATTCACCTGAGCAGCTGCGGCAGATACCGGCAAAAGGCGTTTGGTCGATAGGGCAGATGTACGACCATATTATGTTGGTTGCCCATGAATACCTCGATAATATGGAAGCGTGCGCTGCGTTGACCGAGGAAAAGCCTATGGGCAAAACCAGCTTTGGTGACCAATTATTTAAAGACGGGGGGTTCCCGCCAGTTAAAATCAAGCTTCCGGATGAAATGAATGCCCCGCCCAACAACTCAGACAGCAAGGAAAAACTGGTGGCAAGGATGGAAGAGCTTATTCAGAGGCTGAGCGAGTGGGAATCAAAAGTGGAAACGGTCAACCCGAATTACAAAGTGAAGCATGGCGGTTTCGGCTGGCTGAATGCAAAAGAATGGTACGAATTGGTCGAAATGCATTCGCGCCATCATCTGCGGCAAAAAGAAGAATTGGACCGTTATATTTTAAAGGAATCTGAGCAATAAAAAATACAGGAAGGATTTATTGGAGTTTAAAAGAATTAGTTATATAAATTCATGAAGATGCCAGTGGCTTTGTATAAGTGATAATCCAATCCAAGAAGGAGGTTTTTAAAATGAAATACCAATGTCTGGGCTTTTTTGATAAAGAGAAAATGGACGCTCTGCCAAAAGAGGAAATCGATGCAATTATGCTGGAATGTCAGCCCCACCTCGACGAATTATACAAAAGCGGCCATGTGTTAATGGATCTCGGGGTTGCACAGGAAGTGAAAAGCTTGAAGCGGATTGATGGGAAAGTGCAAATAGATGCGCGTCCGAAAGCCGAGCCCGAGAGAGTTTTGGGCAGTGTCTTTGTGATTGAGGCCGGGGACATGGAAGAAGCGATCCAAGTGGCTTCTCTGCATCCAACCATACAGGTCAGCGGCGGGGAGCAGTTGGGCTGGGAAATGGAGATCCGCCCTGTCCACTCGTTCGAAATGAGATTGTAAAGAGCTTGCTTGTTTTTTCTTTCCCTACTGTTCGTTTTTCTTGAAGCGGTTACCTGTATTCATGTAGATCAATCCGATAACTATGCTCGCAATCATCAAAACCGTACCGGCAATGAACAACCAGTTTTTATGGAGCAACTCTGCTGCAAAAATCAATGAAATCGAAACGGTCACACCCAGCATCAGTTTTCCAGTGGCTTTGCATAACGCGACAGTGTCATATTGTGCCTTATCTTCTTTTGACATCGTGTTATAGCCCGATATGAGCATTGCGCCTTTTCCTTGCAGCAAGTAAATGCTGAGACTCAGGAAAAGGAAGATCACACCTAGTGGGACAATCATTTCCATCGGCATGTAAAAAAACACCTCATTTCCATTACTATGGATTTTGTTCGATCTTGCTTTGCCTTGATTAATATACTCATTTGCTTCGATAAAAGTTTCATTTTGAGTTTAAATGATTTCATTTTCTAAGCATGATATGGAGGGGAATAGCATGGCGAAAGTGTGTGTGGGAATGGTTGTTTCGCTAGATGGTTTTATCAGCGACCGTAATAGAGAATTGGGCAAACTTTATGCAAGTTTTAAACCGAACGAAGAAATCAATGCGATGATGGCGCAAACGGGAGCAGTTGTTATGGGCAGTAATACCTTTGCGATGAGCAAGGATCCAGATGCTTACGCAGACAATTACGAGTTTCAAGTTCCATTGTTTGTGCTGACGCATCACCCTCCGGCGAAGCATCCGAAGGAAAATGACAATTTGACGATCACATTCGTAACCGATGGCGTTGAAAGCGCTGTTCGTCAAGCAAAAGCCGCTGCGAAAGACAAGAATGTCGTGGTGCTTGGAGCGGACGTCAGCCAGCAGCTGTTGAAAGCGGGCTTGGTGGATGAATTGCAGATTGCGATTGCGCCACTATTGCTTGGTTCGGGAATTCGCTTGTTCGCGCATTTGGAAGACCTTGAAGTTCAATTGGAAAAACTGCGCGTCATCGAGACCGCTGAGCAGGTAGAGGTTTGGTATAAAGTTTTGAAATAGGAGCCGATTAGCAAAAGAAATGAATAAAGTCAAAGAGGCAGGAGAAGTTTTTAATGTTTGCAACAATCGAGTGGCGCTTTTTTATCGATACTGTTTCGAAAGAAAAGGCACAAAAAATTATAGACGATTTATCAAATAAAATAGGCGCAATAACCATCATATCCTTAGAGCATTACTGGAAGGACAAATCGAAATATGACCTCACTTGCTCAACTCCGTTACAAATCGAGCAGCCAGAAGACGCGGTGTTTCAAGTACTTTTGCTTGCAGGTCAATTGGGCAATGAAATCACAGTGATGGGTCCGAGGATAGTTGAAGCTAAGCAAGTGGAATTTGAAGGGATCTGTTCAACGCCGAAAATGAAGGGGATTTATTGGTTTCATTTCGAAATCAACAATTTCAGTTAAAATGACTCGAACTATTCAATAATGTGCACCAAGCCCGATCAAGGGAGGATTATTTTATGGCGGAATCTGAAAAAGAAATAAAACTCGAGGGCGGCAATGTGTCCGGCGTTTATCGTTTGGGCAATACGGTGCGGCGGGAATTAAAACCTGAAAGCGTGAAAATCCACAAATTACTGAAGCATTTGAAACACAGGAATTTCAGCTATTCACCTCAGTTTTTGGGAATTGATGAAAAAGACCGAGAGATTCTGTCGTTTATCGAAGGAGAAGTCGGCAATTATCCGGTGCAACCGTATATGTGGTCGGATAACTCTTTAAAGGAAATTGCGCAGATGCTGCGTCACTATCATGATGCTGTGAGTGATTTTCCTCTTGATGACAGCTGGCAGCCGTTGGATCTTACACCACCCATTTATGAGGTGCTCTGCCACAATGATTTTGCGATTTATAATCTTGTTTTTAAGGATGAAAAACCAGTGGGCATAATCGATTTTGATGTTGCTGGGCCGGGGCCAAGACTTTGGGATATCGCTTATGCGCTGTACACATGCGTCCCATTAAGCAGGTATAATCTTTCTCAGAGAGATGGGACGCATGAATATTACAAGGCAGCCCAAGATGCAGACCGGATAAAACGAAGAGTGAATCTGTTTCTTGCGGCATACGGCCAGGAATTTAATGGAGATTACTTAGCAATGGTGTTGCTGCGGCTGGAAGGATTGTGCATGACAATCAAGCGAAGAGCCGATGAAGGTGACGTTGCTTTTCAAAAGATGCAAGCTGATGGACATGTTGAACATTATGAAAAAGAGATTGAATTTATTCGTTTGCATGGCGAGGATTGGAATTAGGAACCATCAATTAGCTTTGAGGCTTCAGGGGTTTTTTGACGAAATGAGCTATCGCTGTTATATAGGCCAACTCGACAATAAAACGAGCATCTCCTTTGGAGGCGCTCGTTTTATTTTTGCGGCAATAACTTTCTTCTCAAAAGTCCAGCTGTCCTTTTGTTCGACTCCTTCAGCAATGGCACCATTCATCTCCAAATCATCTTAATCAAGAGAAAAGTGGGAACTCGGTGAGGAAAAGGTGAAACTCGAGGGGAGTATGTGGGAAATCAGAAGCAGAAAGGTGAAATTCATCAACAGAAGCAAAAAAATCCACCAAAAAAGCAGCTTGCGAAGTAGGCAAGCTGCAAGAATTCATTGGTGTAGATTAGCAGTTGCAGCATGTCTTTGGTCATTCATAAAGATCCTTAAACTGCTTCATGAACTTGCGGTCGATGCGCTGCTTGATTTTCCAGGGGATCTTGCCATGGATGGAGCGCTTTCCGTATGTCAGGAAAGCTTCGCCATCGCCAGTCGAGAGAATGGACATAAAATGTTTCTGGGGTTTGAACGGTATCAGTTTATCTGCGGATAAGCTGCTTTTTAGATTTTTCCAAAGGATGGGGCCTTGCCGCACTGCGTAGACGCCGTTTTTCGCAAGCTTCGGATAGCGGTCAATCGAGATGCAATCCCCGGCACCGAAAATAGTGGGGTGTCCGACACTCTGCAACGCTCGGTTGACGAGCAGAAATCCGTCCCCATCCGTCGGCAAGGCGGAATTCTTGAACACATCATCGCTTTTTGGACCCGTCAACCATAACACATCCGTTTGCGGATACGATTCCCCGTTGGTGGCTATAACTTGTTGTTCTTCAAGCGCTTCAACCGAAGCATCTGTGAAAAAAGGTAGCTTTTTTTGCAGGGCAATGGCTTCGATTTTCTTTGATGATGCGGCGCCTTCGTTAGCAAGCAGGGAAGTTGAGCTTAACAGAATCGTGTTGGCCCGCAAGGCATGCTGCTTTCTCCAGGCTTGGATGGAAAAGGCCAGCTCCACTCCTGCCGCGCCGCCGCCGACAATGACCGGATAGGTGCTATTCCGCAGCCGCAGCAATTGTTCCGGAAACCTGTAATTGGGTTTGATCGATGAGACATGTTCTTTCAACGCATCGGGAATAGCGGTGCGCGAACCGATATCAAACGATGCCAGGTCATAGCGATAAACGGCTCCTTCTTCACCCTTTAATGTTCTCGCCTGTGCATCGACAGCGACAATGGTATCTTTGATGAATGTGCAACCGATTTTTTCACAAAGTTTTGCGAGGTCGATTCGGATATCGTCTAAATTGTATAGGCCTTCCGTGTATCCGGAAAACATGCCCGAATAGTATTGGTGGCGTGAAGGGGAAATCAGCACGACACGCAAATTATCCAGTGCTTCGTTTTTCACTTGCTCCAGGCAATGCAGATGGGCATGTCCGCCTCCCACAAAAACTAAGGTCTTCATTTCATTTTGCTCCCGTCTATTTCAGAATGCGCCTGGCTTCAGCCATGCGCTGGGCAATGGTGATCAATTGCACCGCTACAAATATTAACGTGATGGCAGTTAAATACGTTGAAAATACAATCATCAGGGTAAAGAGTATAAAGCCTTCTGTCCGTTCAGCCAAGCCTGCCTGGTAATAGAACGATTTCGTCCCTTGTTTTTCGGATAAGGCGCCGACAGTCAAGAACACCGTCATGCCGACAATGATGGAAACGCTGAGCAGCAATAATGCCCACATCGAGTCGGGGAAACGGAATGCCAGCCCCAGAATGACGCTGATCTCGACGACGCGGTCAAAGCTGATATCGAGCAGCGTGCCCCAGGAAGAAGGCTTGGTTTTCCGGGCCATGGTGCCGTCGACGACGTCCAAATAGCCGGATAGCCACAGGACCAGGATGGCGATGATTGGCTGGTCCAGGTAGATGAAGAGGCCGGACGTTACGCCTATGGCAAAGGCGATCTTGGTGACCCCATCGGCAGAGAAACCCATTTTCAGCAGCATGTCCGCCGTTTTTTCCACGGTAGGTTGAACATGTTTTCGTGCATGTGTATCGAGCATGGAAATCACCTTTTCGTTATCAAGATAATTTCAGTATATAATATGTTTCCATTCTAAACCCGTAATCCCCCTCTGTATAAGGAACTAGGGCTAACAGCCGATATTCCCTTGAGCCCAATGGCTTAGAGGCGCAAGTGAATTCTTTTTTTTGTTAAGATGAACATAATTCACGAAATAGAAAGGATTTGGTCGAGATGGTGAAAAAATATGATATCGCAATAATTGGAGCGGGTGCAGCCGGGTTGACGGCTGCTTTTACAGGAGCCGGATTTTCAAAAAGCGTTGTTCTGATCGATAAGAACTTACCGGGCGGAGAATGCACATGGTCAGGCTGTATTCCGAGCAAATCGCTGATCAATACCGCAAAAGAAATCCATCACGCCAAAAAATACAGCCCGAATCTGGAGATCGATACAGCTGTCGTGTTGAAAGATATTCAGGACGTCATCCAAAAAGTCTATGCCGGCGAGTCCCCTGATGTGCTGAAAGAGTCAGGAATCGATTTTATCAACGGCTACGCAAAATTTATCGGACCGCATTTATTGGAAGTGGACGGCGAGCGCATCGAAGCGAAAAAAGTGATCTTGTCTACTGGGTCGTCGCCAATGGTGCCGCCGATCGAAGGCTTGGACAAGGTATCCTATTTGACGAATGAAACCCTCTTCACCTTGCAATCTTTCCCGAAAACAATGACGATTCTTGGAGGCGGAGCAATCGGTGTGGAGTTGAGCCAAGCCTTGAACCGCATCGGCGTCAAAGTGACGCTTGTGGAGAAATTCGAGCGCATTTTGCCAAAAGACGAAGAAGAACTGGTATTGATGATTCAGCAGCGTTTGACCGATGAAGGAGTTACGATCCATACCGGAGCGACTGCTGTCAAAGCGCAACAAAAAGGCAGCCAAATCGATTTGACAATCAAAAAAGACGGCAGCCAAAAGACGGTTACGAGTGAAGGGCTGTTGGTCGCGCTGGGGCGTGAAGCGAATGTCAAAGGCTACGGCCTGGAACAAGCAGGCGTGGAATTCACGAAGAAAAGCATTACGGTCGATGATCATTTGGAAACCACGGCGAAAGGCGTCTACGCAATCGGAGATGTCGTAGGACCTTACCAATTGTCGCACATGGCGAATGCACAAGGCATCACCGCTGCGCAAAATGCGATTTTGCCGATTAACAAGAAGATGGATTACGAGCATGTCACGTGGTGTACATACACGGATCCTGAACTTGGCCGCTCGGGAATGTCTGAAGAAGAAGCACGTGAGAAATACGGCGATTCCATCCGCATCTACGAACACGATTACGCGGATTTGGACCGTGCCAATACGAAAAAAGACAGCATCGGCAAAGTGAAGATCATTCTGGATAAAAAAGGCTTTATTTTAGGTGCGAGCATCTTGGGCGACCGCGCCGGTGAAATCATCAGCCAAATCCAGACCATCAAATCGCTGCACATCAATATGGGCAAATTATCGGGTGTCATCCATCCTTATCCGACGTACAGTGAAGTGTTGGTGAAAATCGGCAAGAAGGTATACGTTGATAATTTATTGAACCAACCGGTTGTGAAAGCGTTCAATCAAGCGAAAGACGGCGAACTTCCAGCAGGGAAAATTGCGGCTTATGGCGCTGTCGCTGCAGCGGGAATCGGCATTGCTGATATGGCAGTCAAAAACAACATCAAGCCGAAACTGGGTGTGGAAAATGGCCGTTTGAAACCGATGCCGTCGACGCCAAATGCGGTGTCATCGCAATCCCATGACAAAGACAAATATGTGCCGGCATGGCCATATAACGGCAGCAAAAGTGAAGCGAAAAAGAACGTCATCGGCATGCTGAAAGGCTACGAAGGCGTCACGATTCTGCAGGTGGACGATAATTACGTCTATGCGGTTGCAAAATCGAAAACGATGCATTTCAAGGACGACATCGAATTTTACTTTAACGATGCAGCACAGCACATCGAATTCCGTTCAGCGTCACGGGTCGGCTATTCAGACGCAGGCGTCAACCGCAAACGCTATGAAAAAATGAGAAACCGCTATTTCGGCATTTCGACTCATAGCCGCAACTCATGAGCAAAAAGACTCTTTTGCAGATAGGGAAATGGCTGCTGATTGGTCTTGCCATCGGCATAGCCATTTGGCTCAGCCGCTCTGTTTTTCAAATTGATGCGAATAGCATTCGCAATTGGATTCTGTCGTTCGGCATTTGGGCACCCATTATCTACATCATCATTTACACGGTGAGGCCGCTGATCTTTTTTCCGGCCTCGGTATTATCCATTGCCGGGGGCTTGGCGTTTGGGGCATGGCTCGGCACCCTTTATACCATCATCGGTGCAACATTGGGTGCCATGCTGTCGTTTACTGTTGCAAAAACTTTGGGTACCCGCTTGGTGAGTGGAAAATGGACCGGCAATGCTGGCAAAATCCAATCCCAGATGGAACACAACGGTTTTTTCTACGTGCTGCTGTTCCGGTTGATTCCGGTCATTAATTTTGATTTGATCAGCTATATGGCGGCACTGGCGAAAGTCCGTTTCGGTTCGTTTGCACTGGCGACCTTAATCGGCATCATTCCAGGCACGTTTGCGTATAATTTCCTGGGAAGCAGTTTTGTCAGCGGAAACCCGCAAATCATCCTTTTGGCTGTTGTGGTCTTCATCGTCTTAACGGTTGTGCCAATTGTCATCCGCAATCGCTGGAGCAAAAAACAGTCACCGGATGCATAACAAGAAGTTTATCAATGGATTTAGGAAGTGGAGAAAATGAAGAAATTTACACTCTTAACCTCTGGAATACTGGCACTGGGGTTGGCTGCTTGCTCTCAGAACGCTGAAAAAGGGTCTCAGGATAACTCTGGAAACTTGCTGGCGAGCGATTGGCAGGAAGTGTCGGACGCTGCGGCTGGGCAGGAAGTCAATATGTATATGTGGGGCGGCAACGACAACATCAACCGCTACCTGGACGAATGGGTTGCGCCGCGCATGAAAGAAGAACATGGCATCGAGCTGACTCGGGTGCCGATGAACGATGCCCAGGACATCATCAATCAATTGCTCGATGAGAAATCAGTCGGCAAAACCGATGGCAGCATGGACATCGTTTGGATCAACGGCGAAAACTTCAAAGCAGCGAAAGACAACGACTTGCTGTGGGGCGATTTCAGCGGGAAATTGCCAAATTTCATGGATTATATCGATGCGGATGCTCCTGAAATCGCAGAAGATTTCGGGGAGCCGGTACACGGCTTGGAAGCACCATGGGGCCAAGCGCAATTCGTTTTGGTGCACGATGAAAACAAATCGCCGAATCCGCCGAAATCAATGGTGGAACTGGCCGCTTGGGTAAAAGAAAATCCGGGGCAATTCACGTATCCCGCGCCGCCTGACTTTACAGGCAGTGCGTTCATTCGCCACGTCTTGTATGAAACGACAGGCGGCCACGAGCAATACCAGCAGCCGGCTGCGGAAATCGACGATTTAGAAGCGCGCTTCGAACCGATGTGGCAATACTTGAACGAAATTGAACCTTTTTTATGGCGTGAAGGGCAAACGTACCCTGAAAGCCTGGCCAAACAAGACCAATTGTTTGCGAGCGGCGAAATCGGCATGACGATGAGTTACGATCCGGCTCTGGCAGCCAGTGAAGTGCTGAAAGGCCGATTCCCGGAATCGACCCGCACATTCTTGTTCGACGCGGGAACGCTTGCCAATACCCATTTCCTATCGATTCCATTCAACTCGTCCGATAAGGAGGGAGCGATGGTCACAATCAACGAATTGCTGTCGCCGGCAGCGCAGACCGCGAAACTGTCTCCTGAAAATTGGGGTGATTTATCGGCGCTCGATTTGGAAAAGTTATCTCCCGAACAGCGCCAGGCCATGACCGATGTGGATTTGGGCAACGCGACACTGCCTTTGGAAGAGCTGGAAGCGAATCGCTTGCCGGAATTATCAGCGGACTACATTGAAATCATCGAAAAAGGGTGGATGGAACATGTTGCAAAAGAGTAAACCGTATCTTTTGCTGCTGCCCGCCACCGCCACGATTGTCCTCCTGTTTTTTGGGGGACTTTTTGATGGGCTGCTGAAAAGCCTGGGGTACTTTCCGGCAATCGGAAAAATGGAGCTGGACCTTACCGCTTATACTGGATTGCTGGGTTCAACCGATTTCTGGGAGTCGCTCGCCCTGACCACTAGAGTGGCAGCCTTGTCTTCCTTGATTGCATCAATACTTGGCGGCATCATTGCGATTTCCTTGTTTATGCTCAGCGAGTCCGCGAAATCGGGGCCTCCGCGATTTTCGCAGCGTTTGTTTCAGCTGCCGCTGACCATTCCGCATCTCGTCGGCGGCTATATCATCGTCCTGTTGTTCATGCAAAGCGGTTTTTTATCGAAGATTCTGGCCACAGCGGGAGTGATTGATGATATCTCGGATTTCCCGGTGTTGGTCAATGATCCGTTCGGCTGGGGCATCATCATGGCATATGCCTGGAAAGAGGCTCCTTTTGTGTCGTTGATGATTTATCCAGTCTTGACGCGCATCCACAGCTCCTGGCGCGACGTGTCCAGGGTTTTTGGCGCAAAAGGCTGGCAATTCATCCGGGAAATCGTCCTGCCGATTATTTTTCCTGCATGGACCATAGCAGCTTTTATCGTCTTTGTCTTTACATTTTCTGCGTTCGAAGTGCCTTATTTGCTTGGCGTCACTTATCCAAGCATGCTGCCGGTTTATTCGTATCAGCTTTACACGAGCGGTACATTGGCTGATCGGCCGGAAGCGTTAGCCGTCAACATTATCCTGGCAGCTTTGACCATTCTTCTCGGTCTGGCCGTTTATTTTTTCAGCAAGCGCTGGAATGTCTTAAAGGGGTGGAATTGATGGAGCGACGCCCGAATCTGATCAGATTGTTTTTCTTCTCTATCGTCTTCCTTGTCATCGTATTTCCATTCCTCCCATTGCTTTTGTCGAGCGTATCGTTTGGCTGGCAATGGCCGAATGTCTTGCCTGAATCCTATAGTTTCCGAGCTTGGGAATATGTGCTGGCCGGCAGCTCGGGCACCTGGCCGGCAGTGGTAGCCAGTCTGCTGATTGCTGGCATTGTCACTGCGGTGAACATCTTGCTGGCCGTGCCGGCTGCCAATGCTTTGTCGCGCAATAAATTCACCGGCAAATGGCTGGCAGAAGCCATCATTTTTGCTCCGATTGTCATTCCGCCATTTGTTGCCGTCATGGGCATCCATTTGACGTTTTTGCGCCTCGGATTGACTGAGACGATATTCGGCGTAGTTTTGGCCCACCTTTCGCCAACATTGCCTTATATGGTGCGTGCCGTCATGATCAGCTATAATACCTTATCCGTCGATTGGGAAGACCAGGCACGTATGCTGGGCGCCGGCCCGGGTTCCCGTTTTTTCCACGTCGTGCTGCCGCATTTAATGCCGGGCATCGCAGCAGGTGCGAGTTTGAGCATCCTGATTTCCTTGAGCCAATATTTAATCACATTCCTGATTGGTTCGGGCCAAGTCGTGACATTGCCGATCCTGCTGTTTCCGTTCATTAGCGGCGGAGATCCTGCCATTGCGTCCGCCTATTCGCTGTTGTTTGCGGGAATGGCCATCTTGACATTGCTGGTGATGGACGTATCATTAAAGAACTATTATAAAAACAAAAAAGCCTCAACGGTTAAAGGCCAGCAGAGAGGGGTGGAATTGTGAACGATTTGCGCATCATAAATATAAAAAAGCAGTTTAAACAAACTGAGCGAAGAGGCGATCCGGCGTTTTCTCTTCAACCAATCCAGTTGACAATCCGCGAAGGTGAATTTTTCTCGCTGCTTGGCCCATCCGGCTGTGGCAAGACGACGCTGCTGAAATTAGTTGCCGGGTTGCTGCAGGCTGACAGCGGCGAAATCTGGGTAGGGGACACCAATCTCACGAAGGTCCCGTCTGAATCCAGAAAGTTCGCGATGGTTTTTCAGCAATCGCTGCTTTTTCCACATATGTCAGTAGAAGACAATGTGGCATTCGGTCTGAAGATGCAGAAAGTCGGCAAAAAACAGCGGCTCGATAAAGCTAGAGAGATGCTCGAAAGAGTCGGCTTGGCTGGCTACGGCAGCCGTCTGCCGGACGAATTGAGCGGCGGCCAGCAGCAGCGCGTGGCGCTAGCAAGAGCGCTCGTTGCCAATCCCCGTGTCTTGCTGATGGATGAACCGTTCAGCGCATTGGACCCGAGCCTGCGGGAAGAAATGAGGGAGCTGCTGGGCCGGATTCAAAAAGAGTTCCGCGTCACCGTGCTGTTCGTCACGCACGACCGGGAAGAAGCGTTCTATTTATCGGACCGGATCGGCATCATGAACGAAGGGGAATTGCTGCAGGTGGGCAATGCCCGGGACTTGTATGAACGCCCGGCCAGCACAACAGCCGCTTCATTCCTGGGATTGAAAAACATCATTGAAGGAACAGTCAGCGACGGCCGCTTTTCTTCCAAAGGCGGCAACTTTGAATTTGCTGTAGATGACCGCTTTCAAGCCGGCCAGGGCTTTTTGGTTCTGCGTCCGGAAGCGGTTGAACTTATGCCTAATGCTTCTCTGCCGCCAAAGGGCTCGCTGCATGTCAGTGGAGTCATCCAGCAGCTGCGGTTCAAGCACGGATTTTATCTGTGCAAAGTACAAGTGGGCGACGAGCAGCTGGAATGTGTATTTTCCAGCCGGCAACGGGAAAACGCCACCGCCGGTCAAAAGGTTGATTTAATGGTTGACTTGAAAGATGTTTGGATAGTGGAAAAATAAGCGGTTTATTGAAGAAACAAGTTCGGTAAATTGATGAATGCAAGATCCGCAAATGGAAGCGCTGGAAAAGCGTCTGCCATTCGCGGATTTTTTAGTTTCCGGGTATGAAGTTTGCAATCCCCACAATCGCATACATGGCTCCGCTCACAATCACTCCGCCGGCAAGGAAATGACAAAACAACTTCAGAATATCAAAAATCGCTCCAGCTAAATCATCGATGAAACTTTTCATGGGCGGGACCTCTTTTCTTTATGATGAGTATCGTATATCTGCTTTTCCTTTCATTCAATATACCTTTACTAATAAAAATCGTTTTGCTAATTATACATTTTTGGGGTAAATTGGAATAGAAGAATAAGATTCTGGAGTGAAAGTTATAGTTGGTAAAGCAGGATTGACAGCTTTCGCAACTGAATTTATGTTTGCTGCAGGCAAAAAGAGGGGGATGTTAATGATGGTTTTCCACATCCGGGATATGAATAAGAAAGATATAGGCGCAGTTCAAAGTGTAGCTAGGGAAAGTTGGAAAGCCACTTATACCGGAATCATCCCGATGGAAATTCAAGAAACTTTTTTAGGAAGCGCTTATAGCGATGGCATGATGCACAAACGTTTGGAAGCTTCTTCTCTTTACGTTGCCGAAGTGAGCGGGGAAGTCGTAGGATTTGCGAACTTCTCAACGGTGAAACAAGGAAACATTGCTGAATTGGGTGCGATATATCTCTTGCCTGAATATCATGGAGAGGGTATTGGAACGGCACTTCTTCAGAAGGGCATCAAGAATTTAAATGGGGCCCAATCACTTATTGCAGATGTGGAAAAAGAAAATAAATCTGGAGTAACGTTCTATCAAGCCAAGGGGTTTCAGGCACACTCTGAGTTTGACGACAATCTAGATGGGCTGGTTACAAAGATGCTTCGTATGGTCTTGAGCCTTTAACCTCACAAGTCCCTTAAAAAAACAGGATGTATCTTCTTTGCCTTTCGGCTTTTTGAAATAACTGTCCTAATATAGACAAATTTTCGATAGATAAATTCTCAACTAGACGTTATACTATTCTTACAACTAAACAGACTTTGACTTTATGTCGAAGGGGAGTAGCTATAGGGAAACCTATTTCACAATCGTCATTACATGGTTCGTAGCCATCGGTTGTGATAGCAAAAATTTTGCTTAGCGAGACCTTTGCCTTTAATTAGACAAGGGTCTTTTTTGTTGTAATAAAGTAAAAGGGGAATAAAAATTGGAAGCGATTTTATTGGAGTATTTATGGGTGTTGTTGGTGCTGGTTGCACTGGAAGGGTTATTGGCTGCAGATAATGCGGTCGTCATGGCGGTCATGGTCAAGCATTTGCCGCAAGAACAACAGAAGAAAGCTTTGTTTTATGGATTGATGGGGGCATTCGTTTTCCGTTTTGCAGCGTTGTTCATGATTACGATCTTAGTGGATGTCTGGCAGATCCAGGCTTTGGGAGCGGCTTACCTATTGTTCATCGCCTTTAAGCACATTTACGATCAGCGGAAAGGAAAAGAACATTCCCTGGAGCCGGAAGCGACGAAAGGGTCGGGCTTTTGGATGACGGTTTTGAAAGTGGAATTGGCGGATATTGCTTTTGCGATCGATTCCATGTTGGCGGCCGTTGCGTTGGCGATGACATTGCCTCACTTGGGAAGTGCGGAAATCGGAGGCATCAATGGCGGTCAGTTTGGCGTCATGCTTGCCGGAGGATTGGTCGGCCTTGTCATTATGCGATTTGCAGCACATAAATTCGTTAAGTTATTGGCAGACTACCCGCAGCTCGAAACAACTGCGTTTGTCATCGTCGGCTGGGTCGGCGTCAAGCTATTGGTGCTCACCTTAGCGCATAAAGACCTTGGCATCCTGCCGTATGATTTTGCCCATTCAACAGAGTGGAAGCTGATTTTCTGGGGAATTTTGCTTGGAATCGTGATTGTTGGTGCATTGATCAGTGTGAAGAAAAAGAAAGCGCAAGAAATTTAAAAGCGCCTTTCCTTATATGCCATATAAACACAAAAAAGAAGAAACTCATTGACGAGTTTCTTCTTTTTAATTGCTGGAAAAGCAGGGTGCCTTTTTCATTCATTTTCTTTTTCTGTCCATCGCCTCAGCGACTTGTGAAGAATTTGCATGTTCTTCTTTCTTCAAGTGATCGATGATGTTCCCGTAATCCGTTTCATTGCGTTTTTGGCTCATCTTGGAGGCAGCTTGGACTTCCGTCACTTGGACCTTGAAGCCGACAATTCCTTTCAGCTCTTTTTCGAGCGTTTCAGAAGACAGCGTCTCCCATAAAACAGGATGTTCACGGTGTTGTTCGTATTTCTGCATCAACTTCGTCAAGTCGGCTATTAATTCGGCTTCGTCTAAAAGTCTCGCTGCACCATATAAATGAACAGCTTGGTAATTCCATGTTGGAACATTTTCCTTTTCATACCACGAAGAAGAAATATAGGCATGCGGGCCTTGAAACGTAATAAGCACATCACCGCATGTATCAAATGTCCGCCATTGGGGATTTCCATAAGCCATATGCCCGGTGATGAAATAATCATCTTCTTCTTTTACCAATTGAAGCGGCAAATGTGTTGCAATGGGTTTGCCATTCTTTGTGGTGATCAATGTACCGAATGAATTTGTGTGGATGAATTTCTGGATTTCTTCCAGGTCTGCAACTTTGAAATGTTTAGGAATATACAAAAAAATCCGCCTCTCAAGAATTATTAGAGTGTTTTGGTCATAATCAAGTCCACTTGCTCGTCATCGCCCATAAAGAACGAGTGCGAACCCGTTTGGGCAAATCCTTTTTTCTGATAAAATGCAATGGCGTTGGTGTTGTCTTCCCACACGCCCAGCCAGATCGCCTGCTTCTTCTCGTCTAGCGCAATCTCAAATGCTTTATTCAACAGCGCTTTGCCGAGGCCATGCTTTTGGTAATGCTGTTTTACGTAAATCCGTTCGACTTCCAGCGAGCCGCTGCC
Source organism: Planococcus sp. APC 3906 (assembly GCF_030407685.1). NCBI lineage: Bacteria > Bacillati > Bacillota > Bacilli > Caryophanales > Caryophanaceae > Planococcus > Planococcus sp. APC 3906. The sequence goes on from NZ_JASDCW010000013.1 coordinate 50,123, forward strand.
CATTGCTTCGGTCTGCGCTTTATCCATATTAACTTTCAAGTACCCGGCGATTTCCTGGTCCCAATAAACGAAAAAGAAATGCGAAGACGGATTGGCAAGCTCCTGTTTCAATGCCTTCAAGTTATAAGCCTTTTCCAAATAGGCATTCAGGTGCTCTGGGGAATTATGCTCTTTGAATGTTTCCGTGAATGTTTCAACACTGATTCTTTGGAGTTCGCTGGCATTCTCCAAATTGCATTTTTTAATCGTCATCAATGGAGTCGCTCCTTTAAGAAATTAATAGTTTCGCTTATGGCCTTTCTTTACAAATTCCCAATCTTTTTCGACGTTTTTTCGGATGCGCTGCAAAAGCTGGAATGCCGCATCCGTTTCTTCTTGTGAAAAACCTTCCAAAGCCATTTGGTCCGAATATTCATTTTCACTTTTTATAAACGGATAAACACTTTTCCCTTTTTCAGTGGGGAAGAGGCGTTTGATTTTTTTATTGGTCAGATCGCTTTTCTTCTCGATAAATCCACTCGCTTCAAGTTTTTGAAGGGCACGCGTGGCAGTGGAGCGATCCACTTTGATCAAATCAATCAATTGTTCTTGGATGATACCCGGATTTTCAAAAATCCGCACGACATATAAATACTGCCCTTTCGTCAAGTCGAATTCTTTGAACTCGATGTTGCTGATGGAATCCAAGGCTCTGGCGATCATACCGATTTCCCGTAGAATTTCTTTCATCTCATGCTCCTTTTTTAGTGTAAATGCAACAGGTACTGAATTAAGTATAAAAAATAATTATTGCATTTGCAACAAAAATTTTCGTATGAAGAATTTGGGTTTTATAGTGTAAACTTAAAGGAAAGAATCATATTCGATTTTTAATTGAAAGGCGGGGGAACGATGGAATGTGAAACGGTCATGCAAGAGCTGGAGTTGCTCGGCAAAGAGCGGACGAAAAAAATCTATCTGTCCAATGGTGCGCAGGAACCGCTTTTCGGTGTCGCGACCGGGGCGATGAAGCCTTTATCGAAAAAGATAAAAATCGACCAGGCTTTGGCGGATGAATTGTACGCCACTGGAAATTATGATGCCATGTACTTTGCCGGCATCATCGCTGATCCGAAAGCCATGGCCGAAGCTGATTATGAGCGCTGGATGGAAAGGGCTTATTTCTATATGATTTCCGATTATATTGTGGCAGTCACGTTAGCGGAATCGGATCTTGCACAAAGCATTTCGGACAAATGGATCGCAAGCGGCGAAGAATTGAAGATGTCAGCCGGCTGGAGTTGTTATTGCTGGATGCTGGGCAACCGCAAAGACGAAGAATTTTCGGAAAGCAAAATTGCCGATATGCTCGATTTCGTCAAAAGCACCATCCACGATTCGCCGGAACGCACGAAATCAGCGATGAACAATTTCCTTTATACGGTAGGAACTTCTTATTTGCCGCTGCACGAAAAAGCGCTGAATACAGCTGCTGAAGTGGGGCTGGTCGAAATGAAGAAAGACGGTAAAAAAAGCAGTTTCCTGAATGCGTTGGAAAGCATTGAAAAAGTGAAAACAAGGAACAGAATTGGATTTAAACGGAAGTATGTCAGGTGTTAACGTAATTGCTGCACCAGCTTACTGGACAGGAGAGGATGGAAATGGGCAGCGGACATAACCATTCCCATGGCAAAAACAAACGGACGCTGAAAATCGCGTTTGCGATTACAGCTGCCTATATGATCATTGAATTTATCGGCGGTTATTTGACGAATAGCCTGGCATTGATTGCAGATGCTGGCCATATGCTGAGCGATTCCGTGTCACTCGGCGTCGGGGTCCTGGCCTTCACGCTTGGTGAAAAAGCGGCAAATCGTTTCAAGACATATGGCTATAAGCGTTTTGAAATACTCGCGGCGGTTTTCAACGGAGTGACGCTAGTGCTTGTCGCAGTTTACATTTTTTACGAAGCGTACCACCGTTTCGCCGATCCGGTGGAAGTGAAATCGCTGGGGATGCTGACGATTGCTGTAATCGGGCTGCTCGTCAATCTCCTGGTAGCGTGGATTATGATGCGTGGGGGCGACACCAAAGAGAACCTGAATGTGCGCGCAGCCTTTTTGCACGTGCTGAGCGATTTGCTGGGGTCTGTCGGTGCGATCATGGCGGCTTTGCTGATTTTCTTCTTTGGCTGGAATTTTGCCGATCCGTTGATGAGTGTCGTCGTTGCGGTGCTTGTGCTGACAAGCGGCTGGCGGGTGACTAAAGAGGCGGTCCATGTCCTGATGGAAGGGACGCCGCGCAACGTTGACCTTGATGAAGTGATTGGTGCCATCAGAAATATTGGCGGCGTGGTCGACATCCATGACCTTCACGTCTGGAGCATCACCAGCGGGCAAAACTCTTTGTCAGGACATGTGGTCATTGAAGAAGGCACGACATTTGAAGAATGCCAGCAGCTTTTGCGCCGGATTGAAGCAATTTTGGCAGATCTGAAAATTGGCCACGTTACGATCCAGATGGAAAACAAAGAACATCCACACGACAACAACCTCATCAGCCCGATGCACGAAGAAGGCGGCGGACATGAACATCATAAACATTAGAAAAACTGCCCGGCATGCCTTTTTATTGGGGTGCCGGGCAGTTTTTTTGATGGTTCGTGTTGTTGCAAGTAAAAGATGATTTGCCGCAAGTAAACAGCCGTTTAGTGCAAGCAATTCACGAATTTCCGCAAGTAAATCCGAAATGCCGCAAGTAAACGGCGGTAAATCGCTTTTCGCCTGCGAAAAGCTTCCGGTAGACACTTAAATCTGCCAACCTTAAAGGAAAAACACCTTACGAATAAAATCCCTTATAAATTTTGGCGATTTTTTGATCAAACTCATCGACATGAACAAAGCGTGCTTCCCGAAGAATTTCCTTGCCGTCAGAAAACAGAATCAGTACGGGTGCTGTAAAAATCGATAAATGGCCAGCAAGTTCGGGAATATCAGCCGCATTGACTTGCCGTGTTTGGATGTTCGGATATTCCACGAACACTTCTTCGATTTGCGGAAGAAGCGCATGGCATACGCCGCAACCTGTTGTCAGCACGTAAAGGAAATTGAGGTCAGGTGATGCTTCAAATGATTTCACTTCGTCCATTGTTGCCAATTGCTGCACAAAAACCACTCCTTTTGATTTCATCTATTGTTCTTCAATACCCTGTCTGTCAGTGCCTAATGCAGAGTTTTCATGCTTGTCATGAGATTGCAGTCAGATTTCACGCATATTAAATAATAGCGTTAACTGAATATGCAAGAGTAGATAAGGTATATTGACGGTGTACGGAATAAGTAATTGAAGGGGGAAGGAATTAATGAAAACTTCACTTTTGAAAATTACCGCACCTGCATTAACCATCAGTTTGGTGTTTGCAGCGCCTGTTGCATTCGCGGGAAACGAAGATGGCAGCCATGAAAGTTCAGTAACCATTAAAGAACAAACGCAAATTGAAAAAGCTTTGGAACCGATTGAAAACAATGTTTTTGGAGTTAACGATGAAACAACGGCGATCACCGGGCACTTGAAATCTAAAAATACGATCACATTGGAAGAATACCTTTATTATGACCAGAGACTGTCTTCATTAGTAAATCGTTTAGGGGAAGCCAGACAGGATATCACGATCATTTCCAGTCAGTACGGTGATGGCTCCCTGCATGTGGATGGGGTAGGTGTAGCGATAGCAGCGTCCCTGGCCGTTGCATTAGACACGAGGGAACAGCTCGAAGCGGTCAACATTCAAGCAGAAACGCCGTAATGCCAAAGAACGAGTAGAAAAGCTGCCTGCAGAGAGTCTGAAAATGACTTTGCAGGCAGCTTTTTATTTTATTTAGCGGAGCGGTGTTTTGTGATTACCCACCCCAAAAGCGTAGCCGCGAGCAACAACGCCAGTATGAGGTATTGATAAAAAGCCGGAACCAGTTGCGTAAAGCCGTAAACTGCCCCTACTTCGAAAGCGACAGCCGGAATCTTGCCAATTGTGCTCGCCAACAAAAAGTGGGAAGAGCGGACCGGAGTGGCAGAAGCGGCAGCTGTCACAAGGCCTGAGGGTACAAATGGCAGGAGCCGAAGAGCGATGATGCCGAAAAAGATTTGGCTGGCATTCCGGCTGTGCAAATAACGCCACAGCCGATGCCGCCGCCACTCGTCTTTCATCTTCGAAAAGCCGAATCGGTATAAATGGAAGCCGATCCAAACGCCGAACACTTCGCCGATCAGCGAAAGCAGCAGTCCAGCGCCGAGGCCGTACAAGGAAATATTGAGGGCGGTCATAAAAAAGCTGGGAATAAAGCCAATCGCCCCAACCAGCAGATTGCCGGCGACCATTGCGAGTAATTGTACAATGAACAATAAATCCATTTACACGTTACTCCCGATGTTCCTGGTAACGGTCTTGCTTCGTCAGTTTCTTGGCGCGTTGAATCTGCTCAGCTGAAACAGAAGTGTCGTACGCAGCGAGCGTTTCACGGAGCTGATCCGCAGAGCTTGCACCCGCAATGACCGAAGCGACAGTCGGATTGGCCAACACGCTGTGCACAGCCAATGCATTCAAATTGCCGTGGATTTCCATCAAACCTTTGAGTGCCGCTTTCAGCTCAGCATCGTCATAAGTCAGGTAACCTTTGCCATCAGCGGCGCGTTTCAAGCCGCTGTTCGTCAACAAGCCTCTTGCCAATGAGCCGCGCGTCACGACGGAACGGCCGGCTGCACCGATTTCTTCCAGGAATTCTTCCGGGCGGCGATCCAGCAAACTGTACTGCATCATAATAGAAGCAATGTCGCTGTCCGCCAAAAAGCGTTTGATGACATTCGGGCGAATGGAAGAAATGCCGTATGCCCGGATCAATCCTTCTTTTTTCAAGCTTTCGAACGCATCGATCGTTTCTTCGCTATTGTCGGTCATCATGCCTCCGTGCAGCTGGTAGACGTCAATGTAATCCGTTTGCAGGCGCTTCAAGCTATTGTGGACTTGTTTCAAGATATAAGGCTTCGTCGCATTCCACTTTACTTCATCCGAATGGGCATCCCATTCATTGCCGACTTTCGTCGCGAGGACGATATCCTTCCGGCTGCCTTTCAGCAATTCACCGACAAGCTCTTCGTTTTTTCCTTTATTGTATAAATCCGCCGTATCGAAATAATTGATGCCGTGTTCCAGTGCTTCGCGCACAATCGCTTTCGCTTCCGGAAGGTCGAAAGGCAAAGACATGCAGCCCAAGCCGATCTCGCTGATTTCAATCCCACTATTTCCTAAATTATTCTTTTTCATGCAGCCACCTCGTTTAGTATGTCGTTTCTCTTATGGTATACTTTGCGATAGAGAAATAACAAACGAAAAGAGGTTTCCCATGAAAAAGTTTGAAGAAAAAACCATCACTTCGGAACGCATCTACGAAGGGAAAGTCATTAACCTGAAAGTCGATGAAGTTTCATTGCCGAATGGCCATACATCCAAGCGTGAATTGGTGGAACATCCGGGAGCTGTCGCGCTGATCGCATTGACGCCTGAAGGCAAACTGATCCTGGTCGAACAATACCGCAAAGCGCTGGAACGTTCGATTATTGAGATACCTGCTGGCAAAATCGAAAAAGGCGAAGAGCCTTCCTATACAGCCATGCGTGAATTGGAAGAAGAAACAGGCTACACGGCAGAGCGGCTTGAGTTGATCCAATCGTTCTCCACGTCTCCAGGGTTCGCAGACGAAATCATCCATGTCTATGGTGCAATCGGCTTGAAAAAATCCGAATCCGGCGCAATATTGGACGAAGACGAATTTGTCGATTTGCTCGAAGTCACGATCGAAGAAGCAGAACAAATGATGAAAGACAACCGGATTTTTGATGCGAAAACTGCTTTTGCCGTCCTGTGGGCAAAACAACATCTAGTAAATGAGAATAGCCAAGCCCTTAGATTATAATCATTATAAATAAAGAATGATTATATTCCTTGTAAATGAGAACCGTCTTTTGATATAATAAAGGCAGTTTAGGGAGGGCGTCGCATGGAAACTAGAATTGACCGTATTAAAAAGCAATTGCATGCTGCCAGTTACAAACTGACGCCACAGCGTGAAGCGACCGTCCGAATCCTGTTAGACCACGAAGAAGACCATCTCAGTGCGGAAGACGTCTACCTGTTGGTAAAAGACATCGCACCGGAAATCGGATTGGCGACTGTGTATCGGACATTGGAATTATTGACTGAATTGAAAATTGTCGACAAAATCAACTTTGGTGATGGCGTATCACGCTATGATCTGCGCCAAGAAGGCGCAGCCCATTTCCATCACCATTTGGTATGCATAGAGTGTGGAGCAGTAGACGAAATACAGGAAGACCTGCTAGAAGATGTGGAAGCCGTCGTAGAAAAACGGTTCAACTTTCAAATTAAAGACCACCGTCTTACTTTTCATGGCATCTGCTGGCGCTGCCATGACCGCAGCTCACAAGATGCATCCGAATGACTGGTGAGAAAAGGAAGGACGGCCCTGATAGGCCGCCCTTCCTTTTTCTATTCTTAAAAGGTTAATAACAGATACTCCGCAAAATAGCACCGCTTTCCTGCGGGCTTGCGCCGAACTAACTCGTGCTAACGCCCGAGTGGATTTCGGCACTGCGCTATCCCGCGGGAGTCGGAGCTATTTTGCTCCATATCTGAAGAACCGAAAAAAACTTCAGAAAGTAAATCTTTCTTGTTCTTTGGTAAAAATAATGATTTTTAATTTAGAATTATCCTTTGAATGAAGCGCAAGGCGGCGACTCCAGCGGGCAAAGCCTGAGCTGAAGGCCCCGCAGGAGCGTTAGCGACGAGGAGACTGAAGCCAGGCCCGCGGAACGCGTCCGCCTGAAGCGAAATGAAAAGATATTTTAAACATCCATACACTAAACCAACTGGAGGGATTCATGTGAAATACGCCAAAGATGCTTTAGACGACTACCTGCATTTCCTGCGGGTGGAACGGCAGCTTGCCGATAACACCTTAACGTCCTATGAAAGGGACTTGAAAAGCTATCTCCAGTATTTGAAAGAAGTCGAGCAACTGGAATCTCTCAGAAAAGTGGAACGCGTACATATCCTGAATCACTTGCGCCATCTCAAAGAAACGACCAAAACTTCCCGGACTGTGGCGCGCCACATTTCCTCAATCCGCTCGTTCCACCAATTCCTGATCCGTGAGCGGGTTGTCGACAATGACCCGACCGTCCATTTGGAAATGCCGCAAATGGAGAAGAAGCTCCCGAATATCCTTTCTATAGAAGAAGTCGATGCATTGATCCAAGCGCCCGATGCCAGTAAACCTAATGGGGTGCGCGACCGGGCCATGCTTGAGCTCTTGTATGCAAGCGGTATGCGCGTCAGTGAATGCATCAATCTCGATGTTGAAGATATCAATTTGACGATGGGCTTTGTCCGCTGTTTCGGCAAAGGCGGCAAAGAACGCATCATTCCGCTCGGAAAATCCGCACTTTCAGCTTGTGAGGAATACTTATCGAGCGCTCGCGGGGCATTGTTGAAAGAAGGCGAAAAAACCGATTCGCTGTTCATCAATCAACGCGGAAAACGCCTGACACGCCAAGGCTGCTGGAAATTGCTGAAGCAGCATGCCCAAAAAGCAGGCATCCAGAAAGAATTGACGCCGCATACGCTGCGCCATTCGTTCGCGACGCATTTGATCGAGAACGGGGCAGACCTGCGGGCGGTCCAGGAAATGCTCGGGCACGCCGATATTTCCACCACGCAGATCTACACGCATGTCAGCAAAACACGCTTAAAGGATGTATATTCACAATTTCATCCTCGTGCTTAAAAATAAAAGAGGTCTGACTTCTGACGTGACCTCTTTTTATGGTAATATAGAATCGTAAATAAGGAGGAAGACAAATGACGAATAAACCTTTTGAACGAATTCACCTTGTAGTACTGGACTCAGTGGGAATCGGTGAAGCACCGGACGCTGAAGCATACGGAGACAAAGGATCAAATACATTAGGCCATATTGCAGAAGCAGTTGGCGGGCTTTCTATGCCTAACATGGAGAAGCTTGGGCTCGCAAACATCGTTCCTGTGAAAGGGCTTACGCCAGCCCAAAATCCTGCGGCTCATTTCGGTAAATTGCAGGAAGCGTCTGTCGGAAAAGATACGATGACCGGACATTGGGAAATCATGGGACTCAATATTGATACACCATTCAAAGTGTATCCAGATGGCTTCCCAGCGGAATTGATTCAGCAGCTGGAAGAAAAAACTGGCCGCAAAGTCATTGGCAATAAGCCGGCAAGCGGAACTGAAATCTTGGACGAACTCGGAGAAGAACATATGGAGACAGGTGCAATCATCGTTTATACTTCTGCCGACCCGGTTCTCCAAATTGCAGCGCACGAAGAAATCATTCCACTTGAAGAGCTTTACCGCATCTGTGAAATCGCACGTGAATTGACGCTGTCTCCTGAATTCCTGGTAGGCCGCATTATTGCGCGCCCGTTCCTAGGCAAAAAAGGAGCTTTCAAACGGACAACAAATCGCCATGACTATGCCTTGAAACCATTTGGTCGCACTGTCATGAATGAATTGAAAGACATCGGCAAAGACGTGATCGCGATCGGTAAAATCGATGATATTTTCAATGGCGAAGGCGTGACGAAAGCGGTCCGCACAAAAGACAATATGGATGGCATGGACAAATTGGTGGAAGTTGCCGGTGAATCGTTTACAGGCATGAGCTTTTTGAACCTGGTTGATTTTGATGCGCTATTCGGCCACAGACGCGACCCGAAAGGCTATGCAGAAGCGCTGGAAGCGTTCGACCGCAGGCTGCCGGAAGTGCTTGAACAGATGAATGAAGATGATTTACTGATCATCACTGCTGACCACGGCAACGATCCAACATTCCCAGGTACTGACCATACTCGTGAATTTGTGCCGTTGCTTGCATTTTCACCACGTTTTGAAGGTGGCAAAGAATTGGCGCTTGGTAAGACCTTTGCTGATATTGGCGCGACAATCGCTGATAATTTCTCAGCACCTATGCCGGAATTCGGCACAAGCATCCTTAATAAGTTGAATTAAAGAAGTATCTCATTTAATATCGCTTCGGTCGCTTTGGGCATGGCTCTCGCTATGAGCCGAGAAGACCACTCGTCTCATAGCTTCGCCTAGCTCTTTGAGGCGCCTTCGCTAAGATATCTCTCGATATGGAGCAAAACAGCGGAGACGCCTGCGGGATAGCGAGACAGCCAAGACCCCGCAGGGAGCGAAGTGACCGAGGAGGCTTGGCGCTCGCCCGCGGCAAGCGCAGCTGTTTTGCGGAATATCGATTATGAAAATTCACTAGTTCAACTTATATAGTGAACTTAAAATAAGAAAGGCGGGGAACAAGTCATGAGAATGGTGGATTTGATCGAGAAGAAAAGAGACGGCTTGGAACTGACGACTGAAGAAATTCAGTTTATCATCACGGGCTATACAAAAGGTGAAATAGCCGATTACCAAATGAGTGCATTTTTGATGGCGGTTTATTTTCAGAACATGACGGAACGCGAACGCGCAGATTTGACGATGGCGATGGCGAATTCAGGCGACCAAATCGATTTGTCTGCAATCGAAGGCATCAAAGTCGATAAGCATTCGACTGGCGGTGTCGGCGATACGACGACATTGGTCCTTGGGCCACTCGTTGCTGCTTGCGGCGTACCGGTTGCGAAAATGAGCGGGCGCGGCCTTGGCCACACGGGCGGCACGATCGACAAGCTGGAAGCCATCGAAGGCTTCCATGTTGAATTGACGACGGAAGAATTCATCAAACAAGTCAACGACATCAAATTAGCGGTCATCGGCCAAAGCGGCAACTTGACGCCAGCCGATAAAAAACTATACGCGCTGCGCGATGTGACGGCGACGGTCAATAGCATCCCGTTGATTGCAAGTTCAATCATGAGCAAAAAAATTGCAGCTGGCGCAAATGCCATCGTCTTGGACGTGAAAATCGGCGAAGGCGCATTCATGAAAACGGAAGAAGATGCAAAAGAATTGGCGCATGCCATGGTAGGCATCGGGAATTCGACCGGCCGCAAAACAATGGCAATCATCTCCGACATGGGCCAGCCACTGGGCTTCGCTATCGGCAATGCGCTGGAAGTAAAAGAAGCGATTGAAACCTTGCAAGGCAACGGACCGGAAGATTTGACGGAATTATGCTTAGTTCTCGGCAGCCAAATGGTCGTTGTCGGCGGCAAAGCGGAGACGCTTGAAGAAGCACGTGCGATGCTCGAAGAAGTGATCGCGAACGGCAAAGCGCTCGAAGTCATGAAGCAATTCATCGCGGCTCAAGGCGGAAACCCTGCAGTTGTCGACGATGTCAGCTTATTGCCTCAAGCGAAATTCACAAAAGAAGTCCCTTCACCAAAAGAGGGCTATATTTCCTTTATGGAAGCGGACGAAATCGGTACAGCAGCGATGGTGCTTGGTGCTGGGCGAGCGACGAAAGAATCGGAAATCGATTTAGCAGTCGGCATTGTGCTTCATAAAAAAGTCGGCGATTTTGTTAAAGAAGGCGAATCGTTGGCAACAATTTATGCAAATACAGAAGAACTCGCAGATTGCATAAATATGATATATAATAGTATTGAATATTCAAGCGAACCGGTTGAAAAAACTCAGCTGATTTCAGCGCTGATAACCGATTAAGAGTCTTGCTGAGTTTATTCTCAGCAAGCTTTTTTTATAAGGTCTTCCATTTCGCATAGCTCAGGAGGGACATCATGCATTTATACGGCACACAAAAAATCAATGAAAAAGGCCATTTGGCGATCGGCGGCACGGATGCTGTGGATCTGGCAAAAGAATATGGCACACCGCTTTTTGTATATGATATTCAATTATTCCGGGACCGCGCTCGTGCTTTCAAAAAAACTTTCGAAGAAGCGGGAATCGGCTACCAAGTGGCCTACGCCAGCAAAGCTTTTTCAAGCATCGCTATTTATCAAGTGGCCGCCCAGGAAAACCTGTCATTGGACGTTGTATCTGGCGGGGAACTTTACACAGCGCTTCAAGCAGGCTTCCCTAAAGAGAAAATCCATTTCCATGGCAACAATAAAAGCGACGAAGAACTTCGCATGGCATTCAAAGAAGAAATCGGCTGCATCGTTGTCGATAATTTTTATGAAATCAGCCAGTTGAAGAAACTTTCTGAAGAGCTTGCACGACCAATGAATATACTGCTGCGCGTAACGCCGGGCATTGAAGCACATACACATGATTACATCACGACGGGTCAAGAAGATTCCAAATTCGGCTTTGACTTGAACAACGGCCAAGCGGATCGAGCGTTTAAAGAGACGCATGAGCATCAGTTCCTGAACTTGCTGGGCCTGCACTGCCACATCGGTTCTCAGATTTTCGATACGGCAGCTTTCAGCATGGCAGCCGAAAAACTGGTCGGCAAAATGGCGCAATGGCGAGAAGAAACAGGCTATATGTGCCCAGTATTGAACTTGGGCGGCGGCTTTGGCATCCGCTATACTGCCGAAGACGAGCCATTGGAGCCTTCTGTCTATGTCAAAGACATGATCAGCACGGTCAAAGAAACAGCGGCGGTACAGGATTATCCACTGCCGGAAATTTGGATTGAACCAGGCCGTTCGCTTGTCGGTGATGCCGGTACAACGCTTTACACGATCGGCTCGATGAAAGAAGTGCCGGGCACGCGGAAATACGCTGCTGTCGACGGAGGCATGTCGGATAATATCCGCCCCGCTCTTTACGGTGCGAAATACAGTTCACTGATTGCCAATAAAGCGGAAGCAGCCGCAACCGAACAGTACACCATCGCTGGGAAATGCTGCGAGTCGGGTGACAAGCTGATCGAACAAGCAGACTTGCCGCTTGCTGAAGCAGGAGACATCCTTGCGGTATTCTGTACAGGTGCCTATGGCTACTCGATGGCCAGCAATTACAACCGCTTAGCGCGCCCAGCCGTCGTTTTCGCTGAAAACGGCAGCCATCAACTCGTCGTCAAACGCGAAACGCTTGAAGATTTGGTGAAGCAGGACATGTCTTACGCGTTGCAGGAACAAAAAGGATGAAAAAGAGTAATTTAATTTTATTGGTGATTCTCTTAGTGATGGCGATTGCCTGGGGAGTTGTCTATTGGCTCTTTTTAGCGGAAAATGTCGCAGCCGTCTGATTGCATGGAAACTTGAGTTATTTGCGAATCTATAGTAGGATGGAAAAAGCCGTTTAAAGACGAAAATGAGGGATTGAATATGTTATTTAGATATAAGAAATCTTTTGAAAAAATCGCTATGGGGCTTCTTTCATTCATGCCTAAGGAGCGTGAATTGAAGAAATTGCAGCAGACAATGCATATATACGAAGAAAATCCTGATTGGCAATTATTCCTTTGGAAAAAGGGTGAGGATTTTGTCGGCCTATTAGGGGTGGAAGTGAACGAAGATCATTTTACGCTCCATCACGTTTCCGTCAACCCGTCCCATCGGGGAGAAGGCATCGGACAAGCCATGATTGAGAAAATCCAGCAGCTTATGAATGGAAAAGAAATGCGCACGACGGACGAAACGGAAGCATTCATCCGCAAATGCCTGGATAAGAAAGCCCGGATTTAGGCTTAATGTTTCTAGATTCTACACAAAAAGGCACTGGATTAAATTCCAGTGCCTTTTTAGTTTGATTAAATTATTATATTAAAATAAAGAAATTGAATTGAGCTAGTTAAAAGTGAAAAAAAATTGCCGAAAGTGCGCCATTTTTACTGAGGCTTTCGCTTCATGTTTTATAATTCCAGATTTCTTTTTTTGCGTTGTTCGCGCAAATTAATAATTGATGTCCGGTCTCTCAAGCGATGTTTGTGCATGATGTAATGTGGATCCTGGGCTTCAAGGGGATGTTCCAGCATGTATTGCGCAATTGATGCCTGGAGTGCCTGGGAATCGACCGGGATGTCGAAATGGCCGAAAGGCTCGCGTTCAGTCACAGCAGCGATGGCATTATTGAGATCTTTGATCAATTGATCGTGGTCGAAGCCTTCCACCCAAATGCCGGCGTCAGCGAGTTTAGCCCGTGAGCGGATAAACGAGCGCAGGGCGCCGGGATAATTGCTGCGCCGCCAATGGTACATGCCGACCGCTAATTGGATCCAACCGGTCAACGGGTGCATTTTATCTTTTGGTGCAAGAGACTTCCAGTATTCCTCGCCGACTTCATGGCATTCGAAATAATCTTTTTCATTATTGAAATGGATCAAGTATTGGATAAACAGCTTATGTTGGAGTGGGTGCATTTTGATCACCTTTCTACTATAATAAAGGAATATGGATTATTGCATAAATATATAAGAATCTATATTAAGTTGGATTAAAAAATAATATATTGAAAATAGCTCCGGTCGCTTTGGGCAGAGCAAAGACGATTGTTTCTGCAACGTTACGCTAGCTTCGAAACATGAAAGTGCGTAGCTCCTGCGCAAGTTCGTCGCTAAGGAGTTGCCAAAAGTATCTGGCACTCCTTGGTTCTCGCAATGAATCGAGAAGACCGCTCGTCTCATTGCTTCGCCTAGCCCTTTGACGCGCCTCCGCTAAGAGATTTCTCGATATGGAGCAAACCAGCGGAGACGCCTGCGGGAAAGCGAGACAGCCGAGACCCCGCAAGGAGCGAAGCGACTGAGGAGGCTTGGCGCTCGTCCGCGGCAAGCGCAGCTGGTTTGCAGAATATCGATTATGAACATTTATTATTTCAACTTATATATATTAAACTAACAGTCAGGTGGCGGACCATGTCATATGAAGTAAAAGTTGATGCCTTCGAAGGCCCTCTTGATTTATTATTGCATTTAATACATCGTTTGGAAATCGATATTTACGATATTCCTGTTTCACAAATCACTACACAGTATATGGAACATATCCGGGCTCTGCAAGTCCTGGAACTCAATGAAGCAAGCGAGTACCTTGTGATGGCGGCGACGCTGCTGGCGATCAAAAGCAAAATGCTGCTTCCTGTCCATGAAGGGGAAATGGACGACATCTCTTTTGATCTTGAAGAACAGGACCCGCGCGACGAATTGGTTTCACGCTTGGTCGAATACCGGAAATTCAAAGAAGCTTCCGGAAAATTAAAGGAGCTTGAAGAAAATCGTTCGGTTATCTTCACGAAAGCGCCGATGGATCTTTCTGAATTTCAAGCCGACGCACAAGCCGAAAACGTTGATTTGGAAGTTAATGCGTTTGATATGCTGGGCGCATTCCAGAAGATGCTGCGCCGCAAACAAATGAAGGCACCGCTGTCTGCCCGTGTAGCGCGTCATGAAATCTCGATCAAAGACCAGATGTCCTCGATTGTTGGGCGCTTGAAACTTGCCAAAGGCCGGACGCCATTCACTGAATTGTTTCCTTCAAATGACAAAACGGTGCTGGTGATATCGTTCTTGTCGGTGCTGGAACTGATGAAGCGGCAAGTGATTCAAGTTGAGCAGGAAAAGAATTTTACAGATTTGATGGTGGAACTTAAAAAAGAGGAGTGGGAATATGAAGACGACTCTTTCGAGTAAAATAGAAGCGCTGCTGTTTGTTGCAGGCGATGACGGATTGACAATGAAGCAGCTTCAATTTTTGACCGAAGCGGATCAACAGCAGATTTTAACAAGTGTCGATGAATTGACACAAAAATATAAAGCACCTGAAAATGGCATTTCCCTGAAAGAACTTGCAGGGGTTTATCAATTAGTGACCAAGCCGGAAGTGGCGGACATCATCCAGAAGCTGGTAGAGAACCCGACGCCGCAAGCTTTGTCTCAAGCCTCTCTGGAGGTGCTGGCAATCGTTGCTTATAAACAGCCGATTACGCGTCTTGAAATAGAGGACTTGCGCGGGGTTAAAAGCGAAAAGCCGCTTCACACCCTTGCTGCGAAAGGTTTGCTGCAAGAAGCAGGGAGAGCCGAAGGCACTGGGCGGGCCATTCTTTATGGCACGACCACGGAGTTCCTGAACTATTTCGGCTTGAAGAACTTGGATGACCTGCCTGCTTTGCCGGATGAAGCAGAAGAAAGCGCAGACGAAGAAACAGATTTGTTCATGACGAAATTTCAGGAAGCTTTTAAAGAAGAAGCTGTAGTTTAATGTTGGGCCGTTGGAAGACTGTGGATCGGAGCAGTCTTCTTTTCTTTGGCAGACGCGCTTTCCGGCTTTAAGACCTGAGCTATGTGCTTTCGCTTTGGCCGGAAATGTGACATAATTCCGAGAGAGACGAACGGATAAATCACTGTTTTAGCAATGGCGTTTCCGCTTTTCTATGCCCGTGTTTAAGGGCAGCAAATATATCAATGAGGTGAACTTATGGAGAGATTACAGAAAATGCTTGCACATGCAGGCGTTGCATCAAGACGCAAGTCGGAGCAATTGATTTTGGACGGCAAGGTACGGGTCAACGGAAAAGTGATCAAGGAATTGGGGACGAAAGTATCCCAAAACGACACGATTGAAGTTGAAGGGGTTCAACTGGAAAAAGAACAGAAAGTCTATTATTTATTATATAAACCGCGCGGCGTGATTTCCGCGGTAAGCGATGATAAAAACCGCAAAGTCGTTACTGACTTTTTCAGCGATATCGAAAAACGCATTTACCCGGTCGGACGCTTGGACTATGACACTTCCGGCTTGTTGATCATGACGAATGACGGCGAATTTGCGAACTCGCTGACACATCCGAAGTTTGAAATCGACAAGACCTATGTGGCTCGCTTGAAAGGTATTCCGGCCAAAGAAGATCTGCAAAAGCTTGAACGCGGCATCAAATTGGAAGACGGCATGACCGCTCCTGCGAAAGTGAAATTGTTGTCAGGCGACAAGAAAACAGGAAAAGCGATCGTTCAGATCACGATCCACGAAGGGCGTAACCGCCAAGTGCGCAGAATGTTCGAAGCAATCGGCTTCCCTGTACAGAAATTGAGCCGTGAACAATTCGCATTTTTGACACTGAAAGGCTTGAACGCAGGGGAATCCCGCGAATTGTCAGCGCATGAAGTCAAACTTTTGCGCGTGTTGGCGGATACCGGCAAACGGAACTAACGTTCACAAACACTTCAAAACTGGACGTTATAGGCCCGTGAAACTTTGCTATAATTGGATTTGCATTCTGGCCTCGAAGGGGGAAGTAAATTGAACGGAAAAAAGAACAAGAAAAAGACCAATCGCTTGATTATGCGTTCGGTTATTTTGCTGCTGCTGATCGCGGCAATCGGCTACACCATCTACAATAGCGCGACGGCCGATGACGTCAGCTTGCTGGAAGTCGGCGACGATGCACCAAATTTTTCACTGACAGACCTTGAAGGGAATCAGCATAAACTCTCGGATTACGAAGGGCAAGGCGTGTTCTTAAATTTCTGGGGAACTTGGTGTGAACCGTGCAAGGAAGAAATGCCGGCAATGGACAGCCAGTATGGTGCTTATAAAGACCAGGGAGTCCAAGTGCTCGCTGTCAATATCGCCCAATCGGATTTTGAAGTGCAATCGTTCTCGGATCAATTCGACTTGTCCTTTCCGATTGTCATCGACAAAACGAAAGACGTCATGACCGCTTATAATATCCGCCCTTTGCCGACAACCGTGCTGGTGAATCCGGAAGGCAAGATTGAACGGATCGTCACAGGTGAAATGACAGAGCAAGATATTGAAGGGTATATGGAAGAAATCAAACCTGAATAAGGAGTTTTTTCGGATGGAGAAAATGCAATGCAAGTGCGGCCATGTCAATCCGCCCGGAACTGTTCTTTGTGAATCCTGCGGGCGGTCATTGACTGAAAAAGAACAAAACAGCCAATTGGTGGATATGCGCTACGAAGGAACGGCCAGACGTTCACAAACGTATAATAAATCAATAATCGACAAAATATGGAATTTCTTTTCCAGTGTAAAAGTCGGAGTCAGCATTATCGTCGCCCTTCTGGTGGCGGCGGCAATCGGCACCATCTTGCCGCAGGAACAATATGTCACCGTTCCCGTGCGCACGGATGCAACGATTGAAGCCTATTATTCCGACGTTTATGGCAGCATCGGAAAAGTCTATTATGCGCTCGGCTTCAATGATTTATACAATTCGTTTTGGTTCATTACGCTTGTCGGCATGCTGGCGATTTCGCTGATCATTGCCAGCTTGGACCGTTTCGTGCCGCTTTACCGGTCACTGAAGAACCAGCGCGTCCTGCGCCACCCAAGCTTTTTGAACAAACAGCGCATTTATGCGGAAGGTCCGGCCGCGCCGGATTCGATGCAAAAAGCGGAAGCGAAATTGAAAGACTTGAAATACAATGTAACGACTGATAAAAACGGCTTATTGGCCGAAAAAGGCCGCTATTCCCGTTGGGGCCCGTACGTCAACCATATCGGGCTCATCATCTTCCTGTTCGGCGTCATGCTTCGGATGATGCCAGGGTTCTACGTCGATGAAACTTTGTGGCTGCGTGAGGGCGAAACACGCGCCATTCCGGAAGCACCAGGCTATACGCTGGAAAGCAAAGGCTTTGCAGTGGAAAACTACACCGGTGAAGATGGCGAAGAGAAATTCGGCGAAGCACTTGAGCGCGTCGGCACCGTCGTAAAAAATTACCAGACAGACGTTGTGCTGTATAAAAAGCCTGAAGATGCGCTGCCGGGTGAAACCAATCTTGAAAAAGTCAAAGAATACCCGATCCGTGTCAACGAACCATTGAAATTTGATGGCTACGCCGTTTACCAAATGGACTTCAAAGAAGACGAATTGAAAACCATGACATTCGCTTTGACGAACAAGGAAACGGAAGAAACGCTTGGCAATTTGACGATCGATCTGATCAATCCCGAAAAAGAATACACCCTTGAAGGCGGTTCTGTGGTGAAATTGGTCGGCTATTATCCGGACTTTTCCGGTTTTGAAAACGGAGAGCCTCAAACAAAGACGCCGCTGCCGAATAATCCAGGCTTCCTGATTGAAATGACAACGCCGGACACACCGCAAGGGGAAACAAGTTTTATCACGATCCAAAACACTGTTGAACCTTTTGGCGACAATGATTATAAATTGGCTTTCCAGAGCGTCGAAACCCGTGATGTTTCCGGTCTGACCGTCCGCAAAGACCGTACGCTGCCGATTCTTGGCCTAGGCGGATTAATCTTCATGATCGGCGTTGCACAGGGCATGTACTTTAACCACCGCCGCTTCTGGATTCAGCAGCAAGCGAATGGCGAAATCATTTTAGCCGGCCATACGAACAAAAACTGGTTCGGCCTGAAGAAAGATCTCGACCAGGTGAAAGAATATGCATCGCTTCCTGCTTATACCGATCAACAGGAGGAAATTGAGAAGCTCAAGAAAGAGGAGGCTGAATTGACGCCATGAGTTTAACTGACATTAGCTCCAATTTGCTGTATGTTGCATTCATTTCCTATCTGATTGCAACATTCGTATTTGGCGGAGCTGTAAAAGGCAATAAAGCTGGATCATTCAAATCAGAAAAGCGTTGGGGAAATATTGCTTTTGCTATCACCGTGTTCGGGTTTCTTGCAAACCTCGGTTACTTTTTTACGCGCTGGGGAGCGACCGGACACGCGCCGCTCAGCAATATGTTCGAGTTTACGACAGCGTTCGGCATGACGCTTGTGGGCGGATTCATCGTGATTTATGCCCTATACAAAACACCGGTCATCGGCATGATCGTCTTACCGGTTGCACTTTTGATCATTGCGTTCGCAAGCATGTTCCCGAGTGAAGTGAGCCCGCTTATCCCGGCATTGCAATCCAATTGGCTGGCGATCCACGTGAGCACAGTCGTTATTGCAGAAGGGATTCTGGCAATCAGCGCAGCAGCAGGGCTTGTGTATTTGCTGAAAGAAGTCGACATGACAAAGAAATCGAAACAGCGTTTCTGGCTTGAAGCCATTATGTACTCGCTCGTTTTGGTCATCGGTTTTGTCGTGGCGAGCACGTATTTCACTTCCACTGGCTATGAAGCTGAATTTACGTACGTGGACAAGGATGGAATGGAAGCTCCCATCACTTACAAAATGCCGCCGATTTTCGGCATGAACGAATATGTACAATTGACGGAAGGTACGATGACGCCATTCGTAGAAACGCCGGCTGTCGTCAACGCCAGCAAGTTGACGACGGTAGCGTGGTCGCTGATCATCGGGACGATCCTGTATTGGATCATCCGTTTGATAGCGCGCAAGCGGATTGCGGCGCTCTTGAAGCCATTTGTCAAAAACGTCAATTTGCAGCTGATGGATGAAATCGGCTACCGCGCCGTAATCATCGGCTTCCCGGTGTTTACGCTCGGGGCCTTGATATTCGCCATGATCTGGGCACAGATTGCCTGGTCCCGCTTCTGGGGCTGGGATCCGAAAGAAGTATGGGCATTGGTCACTTGGCTGTTCTACGCCGCATACTTGCATTTGCGCTTAGGAAAAGGCTGGCAAGGCGAAAAGTCTGCGTGGTTGGGCGTAGCTGGTTTCGCGATCATCATGTTCAATTTGGTCGCTGTTAACTTGATCATCGCTGGCCTCCATTCTTACGCTTAAAAGCTTCGCAAATAATTTTAGACACATAATGTGAGCCTTTTCCCTTAGTGGAAAAGGCTTTTAATTTATTTTTCCAAATCTTGACGGTACAATGAAAACTAAGATACAAAAGTTGGAGGGGTTATTATGTCAGAGGAAGTTACCATCCTGGTTGTGGATGATGAAGAGAGAATTAGGCGATTATTGAAAATGTACCTTGAGCGTGAAGGCTATCTGGTTGAAGAAGCGGAAAACGGTGTTCAGGCGCTCGAAATGGCCACTGAAAAAGACTACCATTGCATCCTGCTGGATCTTATGATGCCGGAAAAAAATGGCATTGAAGTAAGCACAGAATTGCGTGAAAAGAAAATGACGCCGATTATCATGCTTACCGCCAAAGGCGAAGAAGCGAATCGCGTGGAGGGGTTTGAATCCGGCGCAGATGATTACATCGTCAAGCCATTTAGCCCGCGGGAAGTCGTGCTGCGTGTCAAAGCGATCTTGCGCAGATCTTCGGCATACTCGCCGATCACAAAATCATCGGTGTCGAAAGACTTGGTGGTCTTTCCGCATTTGACGATCGACCATGATGCCCATCGCGTGACGGCAGACAACGTCGAAGTCAATTTGACGCCGAAGGAATACGAACTCCTGTACTTCCTGGCGAAATCACCGGATAAGGTGTTTGACCGCGAACATTTGCTGAAAGAAGTGTGGCATTACGATTTCTTCGGAGATTTGCGGACAGTCGATACCCACGTAAAACGCTTGCGGGAGAAATTGAACCGGGTATCCGAGTCAGCTGCTAAAATGATTGTTACCGTTTGGGGAGTAGGCTATAAATTCGAGGTAGGCAATGAATAGGTTGTGGAACAGTGTCGTCGGGAAGCTATGGATTACCATATTGCTTCTCGTTTCTTTTGTGTTGTTCATTGTTACTGTGCTGCTGCTCGAATTTTTCGGTAATTACCATAGTGAATCGGTGGAAGAAACCTTGAATAAGGAAGCTGCCACGATAGCCCGCATATTCAATGACCACGGGGAGTTTGAAAACTCTTTACTGATCATGGAAGATATCCTGGGTGCGGAAACCAATGCGGTTATCGCCGAAGTGCCGGAAGAAAGCTCTTATTTTATACATGAAGGGCTCAACGGCGATCAATTGCGCAAAACGATTTTGCAGGAACCTTCTTTCCAAAAGGTGTTTGAAACCGATGAGACGGTAATGAAAGAAATGCTGCTGCCGTCGTTAACGGAAGAGAATATGATGGAATCGTATATTGTTCTGGCCAGCCCCTTGCAGACTGGGGAAGAGGAACACGGCGTCGTCTTTATCTACCAGTCACTCGAGGTGATGGACCGCACAGCGGAACGTACCACCAATATCGTTTTTTTATCAGCATTCATCGCATTTATCCTGACAACTGTTTTTGCATTCTTTCTCTCGACGCGCATCACGTCACCGCTCCGCAACATGCGGGAGGGGGCTTTTGAATTGGCGAAAGGGAATTTTGATACGAAAGTGAAGGCGACGTCAAGCGATGAAATTGGCCAGCTTGCCACCGCATTCAATCAGATGGGCCGGCAGCTGAAGCACCACGTGGAAGTCATTAATCAGGAGAAGGAACAGCTCTCCAGTATATTGACCTCGATGGCAGATGCTGTCATCACGTTCAACCAGGACCGGACAATTCTTTTGAGCAATCCTCCCGCGGAGAAGTTGCTTCAGCAATGGCTGATGAAACGCGGCATGGAAAAAGGCGATCCATTGCCTTCGGAAATGGAGCATATGCTCGAACACGTTCTCGATTTCGAAGAGGAAATCGAAGAAGAGCTGGAAATGGAAGGCGCATACTACGCCATCACCTTCAGCCCGTTGTACAGTGGAGATTCGATCCGCGGCGCTGTGGCCGTCTTGCACAATATGACGGAACAGCATCGCTTGGAAAAGCTGCGTGAAGACTTTATCGCCAATGTATCCCATGAGCTGCGGACACCGATTGCGATGCTCCAAGGCTATAGCGAAGCATTGCTCGACGACGTTGGCACTTCAGAAGAAGAGCGGCGCGAAATGACTAAAATCATTTATGAAGAATCCCAGCGTATGGGCCGGCTAGTGACGGACTTGCTGAATTTAGCACGGATGGAATCGGGCCATATGCGCCTGTACCGCCAAGTAGTCCAGCTCAACTCCGTTATCGAACGCATGACGCTGAAGTTCCAGCCAATCGCCAAAGAACAAGGCATAGAACTGGACTTCGAAAGCGTCATTGATGATTGGGCGGCCGCTGAACTGGACGAAGACCGCATTGAACAGGTCATGACCAATTTGATCGACAATGCGATCCGGCATACCCCTCAAGGAGGAAACGTCAAGGTCCTTATCGAACAACAACAAGGCTACGCAAAAATAGCAGTGAACGATACCGGTGTCGGCATACCGGAAGAAGATCTGCAATACGTTTTTGAACGCTTCTATAAAGCGGACAAAGCACGGACACTCGGCAAAGGCGGAACCGGCCTCGGCCTCGCCATCGCCAGCAACATCATCAATGCCCATAGCGGCAAAATCTCCGCAGAAAGCGAAGTCGGCAAAGGCACTTCCTTCATCTTTTTATTGCCGCTGAAAAAAATGTAACTTTATGTGGAGGAGAACGACTAATCTACGAACGGGGGGAGTATATGAATGACTCCGTTTTCCATCGCCTATACGACGAGTACCATCAGGATGTATTCCAGTTCCTGATTTATCTGGTGAAAAACAGGCACTTATCCGAAGATTTGATGCACGAGGTATACATTCGGGTGTTCCGGGCTTATGACCGCTTTGAGGGCAAGAGCTCTGAAAAGACCTGGCTTTTTTCCATTGCCAAAAACGTGGCGATCGACCATTTCCGAAAAACGGCGGTCAGGAAAAAGCATTCGACGGATTTTTTCGATTGGGAAACGCAGCAGCTGGTTTCAAAAGAACGTATTCCTGAAGAAGTAGCTGAACTGAACGAGGACAAAATCCTTCTTTATACAATGCTTGATGAGTGCACGGGTGATCAGAAAATGGTCATCATCATGCGGTTTTTCCAAGATTTATCGATTGCTGAAACGGCAGATGTGCTCGGGTGGACAGAAGGCAAAGTCAAAACCACTCAACATCGCGCCATTAAATCGTTGCGTGAAAAAATAAGCGCAAAGGAAGGGGGAGCAATGAATGCCGAATAACAGATGGGACGATGACCACATCGAAAATTTGTTGCGGGATTTCCCCACAATCCGGGATGACCGGACGAAAGAAGAAGTCTATAGCCGTCTGGATAAGAAAGCGGCGGTGAAAAAACAGCCGAAACGTTGGCTGCCGTTGCTTGTTGCCGCCCTTGCTTTCATCACAATCGGATTTTTGGTCGCATCCATTCTAAATCAGAATGGCATCGACAGCGCGTTCACGCTGAACGAGCAAAATGCAGAAAGCACTGCTGACGAAGCACAGGAAGCTTCGACCCAAGAAGCGGAGTCGGCGGATTCGGCAAAAGAAGAGTCAAGCGGCAGCTCGGGCAGTGATGGACAAGAACCTGCCGCATCAGAAGAGTCGGCTACGACGTATCAAGATGACAATCCGCAATCGGCGCGAACTGCCGTTTATGAAGAAGAGCTGGAAGGATTTACACTGTTCACCATTGGCCTGACTGAAAACGCGATGGTCATTCCAGTCGGCTTTTTGATACCCGATGCCCAAATCGCCAGTGATTTCGGCAATACAGCGCCAAATTCCGTGGAGCTTTACAATAAATACGCCAGCCAGATTGATGAAAAGGCTATCGGTTTCAATGAATACCACCCTTACCTTGGGCAATTATCGATGGAAGGCCGCACGGTCAAGCATTTATTGCCTGCAGACCACCAATACGATTTAGCATCTGCAAGCTATGAAGTTTATATAGCGTCGCTGCAGGAAACGTTCACGGATGCCGATGAAATCCTCATTCAAAATGAAGATGGCACTCCGGCGAATTTCGACCAGATCGGACCGATGGAACCTGTAAAACCAGCGGTTGAAAACGTCGCCTATTATGCCCACACCACTGATGGAGGCGAAACATATTTGGTGCCAGGCTATAATATGCCGCACGCTACTGCAAAAGAAGCGGTGGAAGCCCTGAAATTTTCACCGTCAGATTTGCACCAGAATACAATTCCTGAAACCATTGACTATACGGTAACCGAGACGGACATGTCTGTTACCATTGAATTCACAGCGGAATTCGATTTCGGGTCGCTCGAAGAGGCAGAGGGGGCGCGCATGCTTGAAAGCTTGGCGCTGACAGCGAAAGCGTTCGACAAAACCGTTCAGCTTGAAAACACCAAACAACAGGAATGGAGCGGTTTGGACCTGAGCCGCCCGCTTCCGGAACCGGTTGCTCCAAACGGGGCAGCGTGGAAAGTGAAGTGAATTCTTCCTTTTAATCAGCCAAAGCCATTGTCCGGATTGCCCGGACGATGGCTTTTCGCATTTTCAATTAAAGCAAATGCCCCTCAAACGTCCAAATAGTGGGCGTGCAGGCAAATTATTGAGCATTCTTGTTTACATTACAGCTTCTTTACACTAGAATTAGGATGTAAAATAAAATATCGATTCATCTTCGGGGCAGGGTGAAAGTCCCTACCGGCGGTAATTGAACATTGTTCATAAGCCCGCGAGCCGTAAAAAGCAGGATTTGGTGAGATTCCAAAGCCGACAGTATAGTCTGGATGGGAGAAGGTGAAGGTGCGGACAGTGCCGCCTATAACTGGGCGATACGTTTATTAAATGTGCCTTTTTCTCCCTTAAGCGCTCGTTGCTTAAGGGTTTTATTGTACGGCTGCATTGTCCAAGCCTTTCTTCTGGTGAATCACGACAAGGAGAGAGGAATATGAAGAACAAAAAATTGCAATCGATGGTTGCAATCGGAATGTTGAGCAGCATTTCATTTATTTTAATGCTGTTCAACTTCCCGCTGCCAGCTTTACCTGCATTTTTAAAAGTTGATTTTAGTGATGTGCCGGCTTTGATCGCCGCAATCACAATGGGGCCAGTGGCCGGAATCCTCGTCGCGTTTTTCAAAAACGTGCTGGATTGGTTATTTGCTGGAAGCCCGACCGGAGTGCCTGTAGGGCATATGGCGAACTTTGCGACAAGCATTTTGTTCATCCTGCCGGTATATGTCATCTACCGTAAATTCTCATCTAAAAAAGGCATGGTATTTGGCCTTGCTGCTGGTACGCTATCAATGGCAATCGGCATGAGCTTGCTGAACTACTTGGTGTTCTTGCCAATGTACACGTACTTCCTGAACATGCCTGCACAAACAGGCAACGCGCTTTTCGGCACGATTGTTCTTGGGATTCTGCCGTTCAACCTGATCAAAGGCTTGGCCTTGACTGCGGTTGTCCTGCTCATGTTCAGCAGCATGCACACATGGATCGAAAAACAGCGGCGCTATTACCTGCCACAATAAATAGAACAAAGGCACCGAGCGATTGCTGCTTCGGTGCCTTTTTGTATGTAATAAGCTTTTCATTTCGCTCTAGGCGGACGCTTTCCGCGGGGTGGGCATGAAGCCTCCTCAGCCCGCTTTGCGCGGGCTTCCGGGGTCTCCATTGACCCACTGATCCCGCAGGAGTCGCCGCCTTCCGCTTCATTCAAAGGTATTTCTTAATAGCGAATTATTTCTTTTATTTAAGTGGCTGAAAAATTAAAAACCTGCATATTCTTGCTGATAATCAGATATGGAGCAAAACAGTCCGACTCCCAAGGGAGCAGTGAAGCGATGAAGTGCCGAAATCCACTCGGGCTTTAGCACGAGTTAGTTCGGCGCAAGCCCGCAGGAAAGATATGGCCGAAAGTAGTTAGGGCATATCTTTGCGACGAAGCAGCGCAGCTATGCAGGAGCATATGTTTTAGCGGGCTGTTTTGCGTAATATCGTCTACATTTTCCAATATATAAAAAAGCGCCGGAGCTTTTAAGCTTCGGCGCTGTCTGTTGCAGATCAAATCAATCTTCGTATTTAAGGGCATCTCCGTCGAATGGTGCATCTGATACTTTAATAGAATCAGTTGGGCAGCCTTCGAACGCATCTTCCATGTCTTCTTCCAATTCGTCTGGAACTGCGGAAGTCCCCATGTTATCATCTAGAATAACAAACGCGATTCCTTCGTCGTCATAATCATAAACATCAGGTGCAGCTGCTCCGCAAGCGCCGCAAGCGATACAAGTATCCTTATCGACAATGGTATACTTAGCCATATTAGTTTCCCTCTCCTTTATCTCCGAACAAGTTCATTTTTACTACCGTATTCATTCTAAAGGTGTTTGTTCAGTTTTTCAACAAAAAACCGTCAGGAGGGCGCCACTTGCTTTTTGAAGAACTTGTCATTTCAATTATGAAAGCCGTAAATCTTGAAAGAACCGTGTCTTCGCCCTTCCATATGATCAAAGGCAAGAAGTCCGGACAGACGATTCAGGACATCGGCTATTATCGGCTTCACCCTTATTTCGCAGTGATGCCGAAGTTGGATAAGAATGCATATGATGAGGTGATACAAAGCCTTTTTGCTCGCAATCTGCTGCGCCCCAATGAGCAGGTCATCGATTTGTCCGAAGCTGCTTTGGGTATGAAGATTCCACCAAGCAAACTCAACGGCTGGAAATACCGCGGCAATGAAATCCTCTTTTTGAATCGCCTGTCATTAATTGTCCAAACTTTGTCGCATACGAGCCAGAGCGTATACAGCTTCGACCCGGTGCATAATGCAGTCGATCTGCAGGCGTGGGTGAAAGAATACTTGGTTCGCATCAATTTTCGGGATTCTGGAATTGCCGGCCGCTTTAGAAAAGAACTGCACGATAGCCTCGGAGCAGCAAATGTAGCTGAAGAAAACAAAATGATGTTGATGCAGCGGCTGACGGGACTTCGCTTAAGCGGTTTGACGTGGGAGCAGATAGCTGCTGGAAAAGGGCTGCATATTTTGGACGTCCAGCTGGCGGTCATCGAAACTCTGCACGCCTGGCTTGAAGTTTTGGAAGGCGGCGATTTTCCGGTTTTTTCGCCGCTATTGAACGGAGTCGTCCAGCGGTCATCACTAACTGAATCGGCAGAACGCACCGATAAATTATTTAAGCAGGGATTATCCCTTGATGAAATTGCGGCTGTCCGGCAATTGAAAACGAGCACGATTGAAGACCATTTCGTGGAATTGGCCATGAACGATCCGGCTTTCGACTATACCGTTTTCATTCCGCAGGATCTATTTCGCAGCATCACGAAAATAAGCGCACAGCGCAATACCAAACGCCTGCGGGATATTAAGGAGATGCTGCCGCAAGCGAGTTATTTCCAGATCCGCTTAGCGCTTGCTGTGAAGGAGGACATTTCATGAAACTAGAGGAACTGCTTTTCAATACATATGGCTTTACATCGTTCCGTCCGGGGCAGCGTGAAGTGATCAGCCAAATTCTTGAAGGCGGCGATGTAATTGCTTTGTTGCCGACGGGAATGGGGAAATCGATGTGCTATCAGCTTCCTGCACATCGGCTGCCGGGCAGTGTATTGATCGTATCGCCGCTGCTGTCGCTGATGCAAGATCAGGTTGCCCAATTAAAAAAGATGGGTGAAAAATCAGTTGTTGCCATCAATTCGTTTGTAAAGCCGGGCGAAAGGGAGAAGATATGGGACAATTTAGCAAGCTATCGTTTCATCTTTATTTCTCCTGAAATGCTCGTTCAGCCTTTTGTGAAAAATCAATTGCAGCGCATCCGAATTTCACTGCTGGTCGCAGATGAAGCCCATTGCATCTCGCAATGGGGCTTCGACTTCCGGCCGGATTACCTGCGCATAGCTGAAATCCTGCCGGTATTAGGAAATCCCCAAGTGCTGGCTTTAACTGCAACGGCTACAAAAAAAGTGACTGATGAAATTATGGCCTATCTTAAGCTGAAAGATCCTTATGTGTATACGCATCCGATGGACCGGAAAAATATCGCTTATGACATCAAACGTTTTGAAAAGCCGAACGACAAAATAGAATGGCTGAAATCGTTTGTCCAGGAATTCGAGGGGCCAGGCATCATTTACGCAGGTACCCGCAAAAAATCACAGGAAATCACAGAGCTGCTGCTAGAAATGGGCTTAAGGGCTGCATATTACCACGGCGGAATGGAGCATCAGGACCGCATCTTCGTCCAACAACAATTCCAGAACGGCGAATTGGAGTGGGTGTGTTCGACCAATGCATTCGGCATGGGCGTCCATATTGCGGACATCCGCCACGTGATCCATTTCCAGCTCCCGACTTCCATAGAAGGCTATGTCCAGGAGGTTGGGCGGGCAGGGCGCGATGGTGAGCCGGCGCTTGCCACACTTTTATACGCGTCCGGAGATGAAATGCTGATGGAAAGCCTGGTGATGGATGAGCTCCCGAACCGCCACGAAATTGAAATGGTGGCTGGAAATAGCCAGGAAAGCAAACGGCTGGTCGAGGAAGGGATCGTCCGGGAAACGGCTTACCGCGTGATTTCTTATTGGCTGAGCCAAATGACTGCGGAAGAAACTGTGGCGAGAATCGACATGATTCGGCAGGAGAAGATCCGCCAAATTGATAAGATGAAAAAATTAGTGAATTTGACAGGCTGCATCCGGGAATATTTAGTCGGCTGCTTTGACCAGGAAGTGAGAGACAAACCCGTCAATTGCTGCGTAAATGATGGCCTTAATTATGAAGTATTTGAAAAAAAGAAGCAGAAATACCAAAAAAGCGAGTTGGACAATTGGCAAAATCGGCTAAATGCACTATTGCCATTGGGATAATTTTCCGATATTTCGTTTACAAAGTTGATTTTTTTCGGCATAATAGAGTTATCAGATTAGGATAGGAGCAGTCAACTATGGGAAAACAAAATTATCGTGACGCCATTGAAAAAGACCGCCAGGAAGTCAGTGTCCTAGGCAATGCAGCCGCTTCTAGAATAGCGCAGCGCAAGGCGGTTAAAGAAAAGCCGAAAAAAACGAAAAGTGCTTTATTGACGACGTTATTCTTCCTTTTCATATTAATTCCTGTTAGCATACTGATTTATGTCGCTTTTTTCTATGAACCCAATGATACGTTGACGGCAAACCCATCCAGTGATCAAGTTAGCCTGGAATCCCCGATTCCTGATGCGCCGCTGGTTCCAGTGGTGACGGAAGAAGAGGATTCTGAAGAATCGGCTGCCGCTGAGAAAGCAGCTGAAGAAAAAGAAGAAGCAGCAGAAAAAGAAGCAACAGAAAAAGAAGCCGCTGATAAACTGGCGCAGCAGGAAGCGGAGAAAACTGCTGCTGCCAAAGAGCAAGCACAAAAAGAGCAGGCAGAAAAAGAAGCCGCTCAAGCGGAAGCTGAAAAAGAACGCCAGCGTGCGGAAGCAGAAAGACAAAAAGAACAAGCTGCTGCAGAACAGAAAAAACAAGAAACACCAGCTGCACCTGTCGCTGCATCAAAGACACATACTGTCCAGTCGGGTGAAACCCTGTACCGCATTGCCGTTAATACGTATGGCAGCGCCGGAGCAAGTGCGGGTGTTGAAAAAATCAAAGCGGCAAACGGCTTGAATTCAAATGAAATTACAGTTGGATCCACATTGGTTTTGCCTTAATTGCAGGATATAGTTATTCGGATGGCGAAGAACATAAAGAGTGAAAAAAGTATAAGGCAGAGGTGAATTGGATGTTTGTGAAAAGTGTAATGGTGAAAAAAGAAAAGTGTTTTACGGTAAACCCGGAAGATTCAGTCCAAAAAGGGTTTGATTTGTTGGAAAAGCATTCAATTGATGCGCTTCCAGTTATCGATGGCAATGATTTCAAAGGGATATTCACTTGGTTCCATGGTTACCGTGCGTTTTTCCACTCAGGTATGAGCAAAGAGGATTTTATGAAATCCACTAAAATTGGAGACGTCATGGTCAACCAGGACGTTTATCTGGGAATTGATGACGTTTTCGAAAAAGCGATTGTCGAACTGAATGATTTTCCGATTATCGCTGTTGTGGAGAAAAATGAATTCCTGGGCATCGTCACACGCTATGACGTAATGACCCAATTGCAAAGCGCTTTCGGCATGCAGTCTGAAGGAACGCGCATTACGTTCACTTCAGTGGAATCAGAAGGCCGTATCGGGCGTCTTGGGGATATCATCGAAAAGTTCAAAGAATCCGTCATCTCACTGGTGACATTTGATGAAACCGACAAGCTTGTGCGTCGAATTGTCTTGAAAATAAAGAAAAAAGACAATGTTGAAAAATTCGTAAAAGAGCTTGAAAAATCAGGATTCCGGGTATTGGATATCGCAGAAGACTGATTGGGAAATAACCCATAAAGAGGCATAAGCAGCGCTCTGCTTATGCCTCTTTATTTATGGAAAGGAAAAGATTTATATGAAAAAGTTGATTTTTGCCGGGCTGGCGATTGGAGCAGCGCTGCCCTTTCAGATGGTGCGGAACGCGTTCATGATAAACCTGCGGCGGCAAGCGATTGGGCTTCAGGCATCCAAACCATTCCAGCCATTTGACATGATGTTTATCTCGGATGTGCACAGAAGAGCCTTGCGGGAATCAATGTTCCGATTTCCAGTGGACATCATTGTCATTGGAGGCGACTTTACAGAAGGCGGGGTGCCGTGGAAGCGGGTGGAAGCGAATCTCGACATCCTGTCCCGGTTGGCTCCTGTCTATTTTGTATGGGGCAATAATGACCGTGAAATGGATGAAACCAAATTACGGGAGCTTTTCGCTAAATACAATGTTAAAGTGCTGGAAGACGAGTCGATACCGTTATTCGGACAACGCCATTTAAGGCTCGTCGGAATCGATTACTTCGCCTATAAAGAAAATTCGGTTGAAGCCGCTTTCTCAGAAGTCCAGAAAAGCGATACGGTCATCTTTGTTTCGCATACGCCGTTTGTCTTCAAAAAAGTAAGAGATCGGCATAAAATCGATTTCGCTTTGGCTGGCCATACCCATGGCGGGCAGATCCGCTTCGGAAAGCTGGGGATTTATCGGCCAGGGCGAACTGAGATTGCAGACGGCGTCGTCCAGTTGATCAGCAACGGATTCGGCACAACTAAATTGCCGATGCGCCTAGGGGCAGATCCGGAGTTCCATCTTTTGACTGTGTATCCGCTTGAAGAAAGATGACGCATTCAAGTGGCAGCAGCTGGGAAAATCCATTATGCTTGAAAGAGAGACAGACAGCGGGAGAGATTTAAATGATAAAAACAGACGTAATTATTATTGGCGGGGGCCCTTGTGGTTTAGCAGCGGCCATCGACTTGAAAAAAATCGGCCTTCATCCGATCGTTATTGAAAAAGGCAATATCGTCAACGCCATCTACAATTATCCAACGCACCAGACTTTTTTCAGCTCCAGTGAAAAGTTGTCCATCGGCGATGTCCCGTTCATCACGGAAGACCGCAAAGCAAAACGCAACCAGGCGCTGGTCTATTACCGTGAAGTCGTGAAACGCAGCGGCATCGAAGTGCGGCCATTTGAAACGGTCCTGTCAGTGGAGAAAGATGGGCAATTCATCGTCTCGACGTCAAAAGAGACGTATTCAGCTAAATATGTCATCGCTGCTACCGGTTATTATGACAATCCGAACAAACTGGCGGTTGAAGGAGCAGATTTGCCTAAAGTCATGCATTATTTCAAAGAAGGCCATCCTTATTTCGACCAGGATGTACTAGTCATTGGCGGCAAAAATTCGGCAGTCGATGCTGCGCTTGAATTGCATAAAGCCGGAAGCCGCGTGACCGTTTCCTATTACGGCACGAGCTATTCGAAAAGCATCAAGCCCTGGATCTTGCCCGAGTTTGACGGCTTGGTCAGAAAAGGCGAAATCACGATGCTATTCGACTCGATTGTCGATAAAATTACGGAAAACGAAGTCGAGCTGACAGTCAATGACACAAAAGAGCGGATTCCAAATGATTTTGTCTTTGCCATGATCGGCTATCATCCGGACCATGAATTTTTGAAAAGAATGGGGATTTCCATCGATTCGGAATCCGGCCGGCCTAATTTCAATGAAGAGACGATGGAGACCGACGTCGAAGGATTATACATCGCCGGGGTCATTGCGGCAGGCAATAATGCAAATGAAATCTTTATCGAAAACGGCCGCTTCCATGGCGGCTTGATAGCCGAAAGCATTGCTGCAAAAGAGGGTGCACAATAAGTGCATCTTCTTTTCATTTTTATTGGCAATCGGCTATTTCCCGCATACGAATTCGTGTAAAATAGACCCCATAAGGAGCGATGTACATGAAAAAGAAAGTATCTTTAATCACCACTGGGGGAACGATCGCCAGCAAGGAAATTTCTAAAGGACTGCTGAAATCAGGTGCGATATCCGGTAAAGAGCTTGCGGCGCTGTGCCAGCTGCCTGAAGAAATTGAAGTCAACGTCATTGACGTCTTTCAGCTTCCGAGCATGCATATCGGGTTCAGTGAATGGGCAGTGCTGAAAAAAGCGATCGAAAAGGAACTGGCTGATGAAACGGTGGATGGAATCGTTGTCACGCATGGCACCGACACACTTGAAGAAACGGCTTATTTCCTGGATTTGACGATTGACGACCATCGAACCATTGTCGTCACAGGATCTCAGCGTTCCCCAGATGATGTAGGCACGGATGTCTACTCCAATTTAAGAAACTCTGTATACGTTTCTGTCGACCGTACATTGCGCGGCGTCGGAACGGTCGTTGTCTTTAATGAACGGATTTACTCCGCCAAATACGTGAAAAAAGTACATTCCAGCAATTTGCAGGGCTTTGATTCTTTCGGGCATGGCTATTTGGGCATCATCGACAATAATGTTGTCAGTGTTTACCAGAAGCCGATTGACCATGAAGTCAAAAAAGTGGGCAGCTCCATTCCGCGCGTTGACATCGTCAAATGCTTTTCGGGGCAAGACGGTCTGCTCATCGATCTGCTGGTTCAGGGTGGCGTAAAAGGTATCGTGCTGGAAGCGGCAGGGCGCGGGCAAATTTCACCTTATATGGTGGATTCGATTGAAAAGGCAGTAGCAAAAGGCGTCGTGGTGCTGTTGACGACGAGTGCAGAAGAAGGGCGTGTCTACCCAAGCTACGGCTACCTGGGAAGCGCACATGATTTGATGCAAAAAGGCGTGCTGCTGGGCAGCGATTACGATAGTAAAAAAGCCCGGATTAAGCTGGCCGTATTGCTGTCGGTTTCTGAACAAATAGCTATTGACTCTTTTTCCAATTAACATCCATCTCTTGTGGAATAACTAAAATTTCCCATTTGATTATGGTACAATAAGAGTGAATCTAGCAAAGGGGCATCCATATGATAATTCTATTAACTGTTGCGATTGCTCCGAGCTTGGCGCTGTTCAGTTACTTTTATTTGCGCGATGATTTTGCAGAGGAGCCGTCGAAATTAATCTTCCAATGCTTTATCTACGGAGCCGTTCTGACATTTCCAATTTTGTTTATCCAATACGTCTTTGATGTCGAAGGTGTTTTCTCCAGGGTGTTTGCGCAAAAAGTCTTTTTCCCGAGTATTGTCGAGGAATTCTTCAAATGGTTGGTGTTGATCATCGCTGTTTACCGGCATATCGATTTTGAAGATCCGTACGATGGGATTCTTTACGGCGCAAGCGTCTCACTTGGCTTCGCCACTATCGAAAACATCTTATACTTATTCGAGTTCGGCATGCAGACAGCGTTCCTAAGAGCTTTTCTGCCGGTTTCCAGCCACGCCTTATTTGGAGTGGTGATGGGTTTTTACCTTGGAAAAGCGAAGTTCTCAACAGGCAAAAGCGGCCGCAAATGGTTAGGGGTAGCTTTACTTGGCTCGTTGATTCTCCACTTGGCTTACAACGCCATCCTGTATTTGAATACTTCCTGGTCTTACGGCGTCATTCCATTCATGATCTTTTTGTGGTGGTTCGGCCTTCGGAAAGTCAAGCAGGCCCATCAACTGAGCGTCAGCCATTACCATGACCACACGTCGCTGCATCCGTAAAACAATGCAGACATCCAAGCTACCCCGCAAAGTCTGCTGCTGACTTTGCGGGATAGCTTTTTTCAATCTGCGGAGCATGTGAACTCCGCTTAAGTCTAAACGTCCACTTCCGCTTTTCTGTGTCCAGACTCCAGCGGACAGATTCACGGGTCGTAAGCCATGCCGGCTGTGCGGCACAAAACGCCGCTTCGCCAGCCCGTCTTGCCCCCACCGAATCTAAACGTCCGCTTCCGCTTTTCTGTGTCCAGACTCCAGCGGACAGATTCTCGGGTTGTAAGCCAAGCTGGCTGTGCGGCACAGAACGCCGCTTCGCCAGCCCGTCTTACCCCCACCGAATCTAAACGTCCGCTTCCGCTTTTCTTGTGTTAAAATATGTTGAATACATATGATGAGGTGACATTTTTGACGAATCCAATACAAATCGCAATCGACGGCCCAGCAGCGGCTGGAAAAAGTACCATAGCAAAAATAGTGGCTGAGCAATTAGGCTATATTTATATCGATACGGGTGCCATGTACCGCGCCATTACATTAAAAGCGATAAACGAAGGCATTAATATGGCCAGCAATGAAGAAGCGGGTGAGTTGCTGCTTCGCACACAAATAGATTTAGAGCCTTCTGATAACGGACAGCTTGTGTTCATGGATGGCGAGGAAGTGACTGAAGCGATCCGCACCCAGCAGGTCACAAAAGCGGTGTCAGAAATGTCTGCGCACGCACTTGTGCGCGAACGCATGGTCGAGCTGCAGCGCCAGCTTGCGGAAAGCAGAGGCGTTGTCATGGACGGCCGCGACATCGGGACTGACGTTCTGCCAAATGCTGCATTAAAAGTGTTCATGTCAGCGACTGTGGAAGAGCGGGCGCAGCGGCGCTTTGCTGATAATCAGGTTCGCGGCATCAACACGCCTTTAGCGGAGCTGCAAGAAGAAATCGCAGCACGCGATAAAATGGACTCCGAGCGAGAGGTATCTCCGCTTAAGCAAGCGGAGGATGCGATTTATATCGATACGACCGATTTGACAATACAAGAAGCGGCACAGAAAATTCTTACGCTGGCCCAAGAAAGGATGGCATAAGGTGAATTTATACGCATTCGGCAAAACCTTAGTGAAAACCGCCTTAACGCCGCTCTACCGCTTTGAAGTGGTTGGGCATGAGAAATTCCCGAAAGAAGGCGGCATCCTTCTTTGCTCGAACCATATCCATGCGCTCGATCCGCCAGTTGTTGGAATGACCGCCCCAAGAACGGTTCATTTCATGGCGAAAGAAGAATTATTCAAACTGCCAATCCTTGGCGGGCTGCTGCCTAAAGTAAATGCTTTTCCTGTGAAACGGGGCATGAGCGACAGGGAAGCCATGCGCACTGCGCTTAAAATCCTGAAAAGCGGGGAAGTAGTTGGGCTGTTTCCGGAAGGAACGCGTTCGACAGAGGGCATTTTGAAAAAAGGCTTGAGCGGAGCCGGATTCTTTGCCCTGCGCGGCAATGCAGATGTTGTTCCGTGTGCTATTATTGGCCCGTATAAGGCGTTCCGCAAAGTAAAAGTGGTGTTCGGTGAACCGATTATCATGGAGCCTTACAGAGAACGCAAAGCGACTCCAGAGGAAGTTACAGAAGCGATTATGGCATCAATCCAGAAGCTTTTGGATGAAAATAGCAAATAACAAGTGATTATTTTTGTTTTTATTAGAGAATTCGAATAAAATAAGATGTGTATAGTTTGTGAAGGAGGGCTACTGATGTCTGAGGAAATGAACATGACGGAAAACCGTGACTTCCAAGTGGGAGATCACGTAAAAGGTACAGTTCTTAAGATCGAAGAAAAAGCAGTAACCGTAACAATTGATGGCGCGCCATTTGATGGGATCATTCCGATCAGCGAATTGTCGAGCCTCCACATCGAAAAAGCATCGGATTCAGTTAAAGAAGGTGACGTTCTCGACTTGATCATTACAAAAGTCGAAGATGAGAACTTTGTATTATCAAAGCGTAAAGTGGACGCTGAACAAGCATGGGACTTGCTTGAGAAGAAGTTTGAAACTGGCGAAATCATCGAGACGGAAGTGAAAGATGTCGTCAAGGGCGGACTCGTTCTGGACCTTGGCGTGCGCGGCTTTGTGCCCGCTTCGCTCGTAGAGGATTATTTCGTTGAATCGTTCGAAGATTATAAAGGCAAGACGTTGGCATTTAAAATCGTGGAAATGGAAAAGGAGAACAACCGCCTGATCTTGTCCCACCGTGCCGTCGTCGAAATGGAAAAAGAGTCGCAAAAAGAAGAAGTGATGGACACGATTCACCAAGGCGACGTATTGAAAGGGAAAGTCCAGCGCATTGCGTCATTCGGCGCATTTGTCGATATTGGCGGAGTCGATGGGCTTGTCCACATCTCCCAGCTGTCGCATGAGCACGTAGAAAAAGTCTCGGATGTCGTCAAAGAAGGACAGGAAGTAACCGTCAAAGTCTTGTCCGTCGACCGTGATTCAGAGCGCATTTCACTTTCGATCAAAGATACGCTTCCGGGGCCATGGGACGCGATTGAAGAAAACGCGCCCAAAGGTTCGGTCCACACAGGCAAAGTGAAGCGCCTCGTCAGCTACGGCGCGTTTGTCGAAGTGCTGCCAGGAGTTGAAGGCCTTGTGCATATTTCCCAGATTGCGCACAAGCATATCGGCACGCCGCATGAAGTGCTGAGCGAAGGGCAAGAAGTCCAAGTGAAAGTGCTTGATGTCAATAAAGCCGACAAACGCTTGTCTCTCAGCATCAAAGAGCTTCAGGAAAAAGAAGCTGAACATTCGCATACCGATTACGAAATGCCGGAAGAATCCAGCGGCTTTTCCATCCGGGATGTTATTGGCGACAAATTGAAAGGCTTTAAATCCGAATAAAATGTCTAGAGCCGATAGGAAAATGGATCATATACGATTTGCGGTGTCGACAGGCCAGGGCAGGGAAACGATGTTTGATGATGTCCGTTTAGTCCATCAAGCATTGCCTTCCCTTGGTGTTGAAGACATCAGCCTTCATATCAGGACAGGTGATTTGAAATTGGAATCACCTGTTTTTATTAATGCCATGACGGGCGGAGGCGGCACGGAAACGACAAAGTTGAACGGGCTGCTCGCCCGGGCAGCGAAGGAAACGGGTTTAGCGATGGCAGTCGGTTCTCAAATGGCTGCGCTGAAAGATCCCGCTGAACGGACGACTTATGAAATTGTGCGGAAAGAAAATCCCGACGGTTTTATCATGGGCAATTTAGGCAGTGAGGCAAGTGTCAGCCAGGCGCAGCAGGCAGTGGAGATGATCGGGGCAAATGCCCTTCAAATCCATTTGAATGTGATACAGGAGCTGACCATGCCGGAAGGCGACCGGGATTTCAAGGGAGCGCTTGAACGCATTGCGGCTATCGCGGAAAGCCTGCATGTACCGGTCGTCGTCAAAGAAACCGGATTCGGCATTTCGCGGGAAGCGGCAGAAAAGCTGGCGAACACCGGCATCGCTGCAATCGATGTGGGCGGTTTCGGCGGAACGAACTTCGCTTCGATTGAAAATGAACGGCGTGCGCGAAAACTTTCCTATTTCCAGGATTGGGGCGTACCGACCGCCGTTTCAATTATCGAAGTAAAGGAAGTCTTCCATAAAACGGTGCTCGCTTCCGGCGGCATCCAGCATGCACAAGATGCCATTAAGGCTTTTGTGTTGGGAGCGGATGCTGTTGGCCTGGCGGGAGCGTTCCTCAAACAAGCGCTTGAGGGCGGAGAAAAAGGGTTGATTGAAGAAATCGGCTTGCTGCAGGAAGATATGCGCATGATGATGACAGCTCTCGGAGCAGCAGAGCCGGCTCGCTTAAGAAGCTGTCCCGCTATTCTGTCCGGCGGTTTGAGCCATTATTTGACCATGCGCGGTTACAATCCGGCAATGTATGCCAATAGAACCAATAACTGAAAATTACACCTTTTAGGGTGATGGACATTTACAAGATGCCATCGCCTTTTTCGTGTATAATAGGAATATCAGAAGTGGAAGGATGAATTTATTATGTCAAAACCGGTAGTAGCAATCGTTGGCCGGCCGAACGTAGGCAAGTCCACGATTTTTAATCGCGTGGTCGGGGAACGTGTGTCCATCGTGGAAGATATTCCAGGAGTTACACGTGACCGCATCTACAGTTCAGCTGATTGGCTGACTCATGAATTTAACATTATTGATACGGGAGGCATCGATTTAAGCGATGAGCCTTTCTTGGAACAAATCCGCCAGCAGGCTGAAATTGCCATGGACGAAGCGGATGTCATCATCTTCCTTGTAAACGGTCGTGATGGCGTAACGACACAGGATGAACAAGTAGCGAAAATTTTATACCGCACGAAAAAGCCGGTCATTCTGGCCGTCAATAAAATCGACAACCCCGATATGCGCCATATGGTATTTGATTTCTACCAATTGGGTATGGGCGAACCTTACCCGATTTCAGGCTCACACGGTCTAGGCATCGGAGATCTTTTGGATGAAGTGGCGAAAAACTTCCCGAAAGACGATCAAGAGGAATACCCTGATGATGTTATCAAATTCTCGTTGATCGGCCGTCCGAATGTCGGCAAATCTTCTTTGGTGAATTCATTTTTAGGCGAAGAACGCGTTATTGTCAGTGAAATTGCGGGAACAACCCGTGACGCAATTGATACGCAATACGAATACGACGGCCAACCGTATGTCATCATTGATACGGCAGGCATGCGCAAAAAAGGTAAAGTCTATGAATCGACAGAAAAATACAGCGTCCTGCGTGCATTGCGTGCGATTGAACGCTCAGACGTTGTTTTAGTTGTGCTCAATGCCGAAGAGGGCATCCAGGAGCAAGACAAGAAAATTGCCGGCTATGCACACGAAGCGGGCAAAGGTGTCATCATCATCGTCAACAAATGGGATGCTGTTGAAAAAGACGAAAAAACCATGAACGTCATGACGCGGAAAATCCGTGAACATTTCCTTTTCCTGGATTATGCTCCGATTTTGTTCGTATCTGCCATCAGTGGGAAGCGCGTCCATAATATTCTTGAAATCGTCAACCGGGTCAATGATAATCATGCAAGACGCATCCAGTCGAGCATCTTGAACGAAGTGATCGAAGATGCTGTTGCGATGAATCCTGCGCCTACCGATAAAGGCCGCAGATTGCGCTTGTATTACGTTACACAGGTGGCCATCAAGCCGCCGACATTCGTTGTCTTTGTCAACGAGCCTGAACTGATGCATTTCAGCTATGAGCGTTTCCTGCAAAACCGGATCCGTGAGAGCTTTGATTTTGAAGGAACGCCGCTCCGGTTGATTACGCGCGCCCGGACATAATTGGAAAAGGTGGTTACTGATATGGAAAAAATATCTGTATTTGGAGCAGGCAGTTGGGGCACGGCGCTAAGCTATGTATTAGCGCAGAATGGCCACGATGTCCTGCTTTGGACACACCGCGCAGAACAAGCGGAAGAAATCAACCAGCATACGAATAACCGATATCTTAAAAACATCAAGTTGCCTGAAAACCTGAAGGCAACAAGTGATTTGAAAGCAGCGGTCAACCATTCGGCGACTTTTGTCATTGCTGTTCCGACAAAAGCCGTCAGGGAAGTGTGTTCTGCTATCAAGGACGAGCTGGATAAAAAAGCTTTGTTTGTACATGTTTCCAAAGGCATCGAACCGGATTCCTTGAAGCGCATCAGCGAAATGATCCGCGAAGAGGTTCCACCGCAATTGCTTGAAGATGTGGTCGTCCTTTCCGGACCCAGCCATGCAGAAGAAGTGGTGCTTGAACAACCGACTACAGTTACGGCGGCCAGTGAGAATACGGCTTCTGCTGAAAAAGTCCAGGACTTGTTCATGAACCATTATTTCCGCGTATACACGAATACCGATGTCATCGGAGTGGAAATCGGCGGTGCCCTTAAAAACATCATTGCGTTGGCTGTCGGCATCACCGATGGATTAGGGTATGGCGACAATGCAAAAGCGGCATTGATGACGCGCGGATTGGCTGAAATAGCCCGCCTCGGCGTCAAGATGGGTGCTACCCCATTGACCTTTTCCGGCCTCACAGGCGTCGGCGATTTGATCGTCACGTGCACAAGCCCGCATTCACGCAACTGGCGTGCAGGGAATATGCTTGGCAAAGGGAAAACGATTGATCAAGTGCTAGAAGAAATGGGCATGGTCGTTGAAGGCATCCGGACCACGAAAGCCGCTCACCAATTGTCAGAGGCATACGATGTGCCTATGCCGATCACAGACGCTTTATACGCCGTTCTTTTTGAAGGCGTATCAACAAAAGACGCTGTGGAATTGCTGATGGGACGCATGAAAAAGAACGAAATGGAAGATCTCATCAACTTGCTTTAATTGTCACAAAAGAAGAGGCAGCGTCACTCTGCCTCTTCTTTTTTTATGCTATACTATGGTCTGAAACAGTACGAAAGGCGGTCTATTATGAGCTCTTTAGATAAAATGTGGGTCTCGTTTGCGGGAATTGCTTTTTTGATCATTTCAATGGGCATGATTTATTTAAGCAGGTATAAATTACAAAATGGCATAGTGAAATTCGTTTTTGCGTTAATCGCTTATATTCTGCTGATTCTTGGATTCTTTATAATGGTGTTCATCGTATTCAGCGGCCCAACAGGCGGCGCGTGAGGTGAGAAAAATGAAAAAAATATCGTTAATCGCTATTCTGGCTGCAGCTGCGATGTTCCTTTCGGGCTGTATGTTCCCGGAGAGCGAGCGGGCGGAGAATCAGATTCCTTACGAAGAGCAAGTCATCCAGGTGCAGAATGCGGTAAATCAGTACAGAGGAGCCCAAGGTGGCATTTTGCCGATCAAAACACGGGATATGGATGTTGATCAATACATCAAATACCCGATTGATTTCGCTAAAATCGTCCCTGCACATCTGGCTGAAATTCCGCCGAATGCTTTCGAAACAGGCGGCATTTTTCAATACGTGCTGATGGATGTTGAAAAAAATCCGACAGTGAAACTTGTTGATTTGCGTATTGCTGAGGAAATTCGGTCGATCAATATCCGCAAAAGCGCGAATGGCGGCCGGGCTCCAATTGCTGAAATCTTGGCAGACAATGTCTATAGGCTGAATTATAAAGCGATGGGCTTTAAGGAAGAACGCTTTGTCGTCAGCCCTTACAGCGGCAGAAACCTGCCATTGGTTGTTAATGGGCAAGGGGAGATCTTTGTCGACTATTCAATCGATTTATACTCGGCAATCCAGGAGTATGACGGCACCCTTGAAGCCGGCCAGGACATCCGGTTTTTGCTGTATGAAGACAATCCGGTAGTGCCGGCTTACTCTCTGCCTTATACCGTAGACGAGAATAATGAACCGGTCTTTAAAACGGAGTGAATTAGCGTGGAATTGCTGATTTAGCGCGGTTTTTCTCAAAATTAACGAATTTACAGGATAATAATTGAATATTTGTTGGTTTTATTGGAAAACCGCGCTATTAGTTGTTGCTATGCATTTTTCGTTATGATACTCTTTTTACAGGATTGAACGATTGCATCCCCTTTGAGAGGAGGTGAATAGCATGAACAAGACAGAATTAGTGAACTCTGTTGCTGAAGCAGCTGAACTTTCTCGTAAAGATGCTGCAAAAGCAGTTGACGCTGCATTTGAAGCGATTCAAGAAGCTCTAACTAAAGGTGACAAAGTACAATTGATCGGATTCGGTAACTTTGAAGTACGCGAACGC
Source organism: Planococcus sp. APC 3906 (assembly GCF_030407685.1). Lineage (NCBI taxonomy): Bacteria > Bacillati > Bacillota > Bacilli > Caryophanales > Caryophanaceae > Planococcus > Planococcus sp. APC 3906. The sequence continues at coordinate 91,490 of NZ_JASDCW010000013.1, forward strand.
GCAGCACGTAAAGGTCGCAACCCGCAAACTGGTGCTGAGATCGAAATCGCTGCAAGCAAAGTTCCTGCATTTAAGCCAGGTAAAGCACTTAAAGACGCAGTGAAATAATCTTCTTTGCAGTACATAGAATGACTTTTGCGAGATTCGTTCCCGCAAAAGTCATTCTTTTTTTAAGTTTTCAATTTTGCCAACAAACCATACATATGCTACGATTTGTGAGAAAAGCGGAAGCGTTCGGAATGGGCCGGTTTATGATTGGCGATTTACGGGCTAACTGCTTGCAACATGAACGGCTTCAAAGAGTGATTTGTTTTTACGGGGGGAAGAATAGTGATAGATACAAATTCCAAAAAAGTGGATTTAGATAAAATAGAGCAGGCAGTTTCGATGATCCTTGAAGCGGTTGGGGAAGATCCATCGCGTGAAGGCTTGCTGGATACACCAAAGCGCGTCGCTAAAATGTACGCTGAAGTATTTTCCGGTTTGCGTGAAGATCCGAAAGAATATTTTCAAACAGTTTTCCACGAAGGCCATGAAGAATTGGTTTTGGTGAAAGACATTCCGTTTTATTCGACATGTGAACATCATTTGGTGCCTTTCTTCGGTAAAGCGCATATCGCCTATATCCCGAGAGATGGTGTCGTGACCGGCCTTAGCAAATTAGCAAGAGCAGTCGATTCGGTGGCAAAACGGCCTCAATTGCAAGAACGCATCACGTCGACGATTGCCGACTCCTTAATGGAATCGCTGAATCCTCATGGCGTATATGTGATGGTCGAAGCTGAGCACATGTGCATGACGATGCGAGGCATAAAAAAACCTGGCGCTAAAACAGTGACAGCTGTGTCCCGCGGGATTTTCGAGAAAGACGATGTAAAACGTTCGGAAATTATCACATATATCAACATGGCTTGATAAAATGCCCATCATTTACCGGAAGAGGGTGAAAACATGGCTCAACTAGAATACATTGTAATCCGTGCGCTTGAAGATGGCGTAAACGTGATCGGTTTGACACGAGGCAATGATACGAAATTCCACCACACCGAAAAGCTAGATAAAGGCGAAGTGATGATTGCCCAATTTACTGAACATACATCTGCGATGAAAATCCGCGGCAAAGCGGAAATCCAAACGGCACACGGCCTTACGGAAAGCGAAGCGAAAAAGTAGGCGTATTGTATGAAGGCGAGGCTGTGCCTGTGATATACTATAGGTGTATGGTATGGCTAAACCATGAATGGAGCAAGCAGTATGAATGAACAACAAATACATTCAAAAATCACTTCTGTGGAGACCGATGTGCTGAAAGCTGTTAAGCAGCGCACACTCGATAAGTTCACAGACGGCCCATCAGTCCTTAGGGCGAGGTTGTTTTTTTTGATTTTGCCTTTTTTTGACAATAAAATGTGGTCTACTGATATTGAAAGATCTGCTAAAACAGTGTCGATCGTCTATGCTGCTTTGCAGGCCCACGATTTAGTGGAAAACGACGTACTGGCAGACAAAAAACAGCAATTGACAGTACTGGCAGGGGATTTCTACAGTGGAATCTATTACAAAATGCTTGCCGAAACCAATAATATCGCTATGATCCAATGGCTTGCCACTGCCATCATCAAAGTGAGCGAAAAGAAAGCTTCATTTTATTCCAGCGAAATACGATCTATGGACGAAATTGATGAAGCTGTAAAGCAGATTGAAACTGAACTTTTGTTTTCGTTTTATAATTTTTATGGGTACCAGGAATACTCTCATTTGGCGGTCTTGATGCTCACCTATAATAGATACACTTCAGAACTCGACTGCTTGCAGAAGGACGGCCAAAGCCTGGCTTTACGGAAGATGACCCAGACATTGCGGCATCCGTTGCAAACCGAGCGATGGCTGCTGGATAAACTCGATTCGCTGTATGAAGAAATTCTGCAGACAATCGGCACACATAATTTCAGTTACGAACTCAAGAATTTCATGCTCCATCAAATAACCCCGCACCAGCATAGAGCTGAGCAGCTGACCCGAGAAGGATGACTGACATGCAAAAGACCAAAGAACAGCGAGTCCACGAAGTTTTCGAAAAAATATCGGTTAACTATGACCAGATGAATTCTGTCATCAGTTTCCAGCAGCACAATAAATGGCGTAAAGATACAATGGACAAGATGCAAGTTGCGAAAGGCGCTTCAGCTATCGATGTGTGCTGCGGCACAGCAGATTGGACGATTGCGCTTGGCGAAGCGACTGGACCGACAGGCAGAGTAGTCGGCCTCGACTTCAGCCAAAACATGCTGAATGTCGGTATTGATAAGACGAAGGATATGCCGCAAGTCGAATTGATCCAAGGCAATGCGATGGCGCTGCCATATCCGGACAACTCATTCGATTATGCGACAATCGGTTTCGGCTTGCGCAATGTACCTGATTATGAACAAGTATTGTCTGAAATGCACCGCGTTCTCAAGCCCGGTGGAATGATTGTGTGCCTGGAAACGTCACAGCCGAATAATGCATTCAAACCGTTTTTCCGTTTTTATTTCCGTTTCATCATGCCGGTATTCGGAAAATTGTTCGCGAAGAGCTATAAAGAGTATTCGTGGCTTCAGGAATCTGCCAAAGATTTCCCAGGCATGAAAGAATTAGCGGCACTCTTTGTGAAAGTCGGATTTGAAAAAGTGAAATACAAGCCTTACTCTGGCGGTGCAGCAGCATTGCATATGGGCATTAAAAAGTAAAATAGCGGGAGAGGTTTTTTAGTGGAAAAGGTGAAGATGAAATTGCTCTATTCTGACCTCAAACCAGAATTGGATTTAATTGAAAAAGAATTAGAACAGGCAGTGGATTCCGAGTCTCCCCTTTTAAACGATGCATCGCTCCATTTATTGCAGGCCGGAGGAAAAAGGATCCGACCTGTTTTTGTTTTGCTTGCAGGCAAATTCGGAACTTACAATATTGATGTCATGAAACAAGTTGCTGTGCCGCTTGAACTGATTCATATGGCATCTCTGGTCCATGATGACGTCATAGACGATTCCGAAATGAGAAGGGGCCAGCTGACGGTCAAAGCGGAATGGAATAACAGTGTTGCAATGTATACGGGAGATTTTATACTGGGGCGCGCCTTGGAATACATCACCGATATCGATTCGCCAAGGCTGCATCAAGTTTTGTCGCAGACAATGATTGAAGTTTGCCGCGGTGAGATCATTCAAATAGAAGATAAATACAAACTAGACCAGAACTTGCGCGATTATTTACGCCGCATCAAGCGTAAAACCGCTTTGCTGATTTCTTCAAGCTGCGAACTTGGAGCAATGGTTGCGGGAGCGGATGAAAAAACAATTGCGCATTTGCGGAGGTTCGGGTATTTCATCGGCATGTCGTTCCAGATCATCGATGACATACTGGATTTCACTTCGTCGGATGAAGAGCTCGGCAAGCCTGCCGGCAGCGATTTTATCCAAGGCAATATCACGCTGCCGATTTTGTATGCGCGCAACAATCCGGAAATCTATCAATTGTTGAAAGACAGCCTGCAAAAAGAACTGACGGACGCCGAGAGGCTCCATATCGTCAAAGTGATCCGGGACAGCTCAGCAATCGATGACGCAAAAAAAGTCAGCGAAAAATACTTGAATAAAGCTTTGGGTGAGCTGGATCATTTGCCGAAAGGCCAAGCCTCTAAGACGATGCGCAAAATCGCATTTTTCATCGGCAAGAGAAAGTTTTAAGCTGGCAGTTGACAAATAGCATCAAACTGATAGTATTTTTTAAGGTGGGCATAAAGCCCGAGCTTTATACAGAGGAGTGTTCATAATGGAAAAAACTTTCTTGATGGTTAAACCTGACGGCGTACAACGCAATGTAATCGGTGAAATCGTGGCACGTTTTGAGAAAAAAGGCTATCACTTAGCAGGCGCTAAATTGATGCAAATCCCAACTGAATTGGCTGAAGAGCATTACGGCGAGCACAAAGAACGCCCATTCTTCGGAGAATTGGTTGACTTCATCACTTCTGGACCAGTTTTCGCAATGGTATGGGAAGGCGAAAACGTAATCTTGACTGCACGCCAAATGATGGGCGCTACTAACCCTAAAGATGCAGCTCCAGGAACAATCCGCGGCGACTTCGCAGTCACTGTTGGCAAAAACATGATCCACGGTTCTGATTCAGCTGAAAGCGCTGTTCGTGAAATCGGCTTGTTCTTCAAAGAAGAAGAATTGGTATCATACGAAAAAACAATCAACAACTGGGTAAACTAATCCCGCTAAAAAAGCAGCCTCGCTGCTTTTTTATTTTGTCTGGAAATCTTTGAGAGCAGTGTATGTTCTTTCATCGATATTCCGCAAAACAGCCCCGCTAAAACATATGCTCCTGCATCGCTGCGCTGCTTCGTCGCAAATATATGGCCGAATTACTTTCGGCCATATATTTCCTGCGGGCTTGCGCCGAACTAACTCGAGCTAGCGCCCGAGTGGATTTCGGCACTTCGCTATCCCGCGGGAGTCGAAGCTGTTTTGCTACATATCTTGTAGATGTCTAGAAGAAACAGGGAGGACTATCTAGTTAAAAATTCGATAAAAGAGATGATTTGCTATCAAGAAATGTCTTTGAATGAAGCGGAAGGTGGCGAGGGCAAACATACTGCTCCTGCATCGCTTCGCTAGCTTCGTCGCAAAGGTATGACCGAACTACGGCCATACCTTTCCTGCGGATT
>NZ_JASDCW010000014.1:0-93602 GCF_030407685.1 Planococcus sp. APC 3906
CAATATTATAGAAAAACAAAACGGCCCATAAGATGCAGATTTATCCTTGAAATTTATATAGAGAAATAAGGTTAATATCGATGTGGATTTCATTTTATGGAGATCAGGGTGCCTTGAACTTATGCTATTATGAAGCTAGTTGTATAATATATCCATTTTATTGCAGGAAGGAATTTAGTTATGGATTTTAAATCAAGAATCATCGAAGCAGTGACGTCAGCTGAAAAAGAAATCAAGCGTGTAGTGGATGGCCATGAATTGACCATTAAACGCCAAAAAGAAGAGATAGAAGAACTTCGGCAATATGCAAGCCAGGCAGAAGAAATAGAGCGGCTGCAAAAAGAAGTTCAAGAGCTAAGAAAACAGTTGAGAGTTAGTGAAGGGGAAAACTTACTGCTGCAAGTACGCTTGGATTTAGAAGCCGCTAAAGAAAAGAAAAAAACCTCTTCCGAGCTTGTAACGCTCACAGCAAAAGAAAACCCGCCAACTAAAATTTCACAGGAAACGGTGGACAAGCGTGATACCGAAGATGAATGGGAAGATACGCTCCTGCAGGTAAGGAGGGATTTGGAAGCGGCAAATGAAAAGAAACAGCGGGAAAAGACGTATTATGAAAATTCAAGTTCCACTGGTTCATTTGCAGCAACTGATCTTTCTGCAATAAGTGGTTCTGTAAAGCCCGCGATTTACCGCTATAAAGTGAATGTCATTGATGGAACATCCCTTGAAACATTCATACGAAAATATAACTTAGTTGAGCGAGACGCCATATTGCCTCTATATGAAACGAAAAACTCACGTGAGATTTACTTGTATACAGAAGTGGAAACCATCTTTATCGATTTATTGCTAAAAGAAATATATATGGTGAAGGATGAATTTGATAAGCTGCAAGCAAGGTATTCGCCATTGGTTCTGAAGCATAGGCAACTTACGGCTATAAAGCACCCTGTCCGAGAAAAACAAAGTGCCGATACAGCAGGAATTCAGTGGGGGTCAATTGATGCGAAGCCATCTTTTTTAAAGGATCCAATCGAAGATTCGCTGTTCAGTGAGCAAAGCGAATTGAACAAAATGGGGTATCGGATTAGCGGCATCACAAGAGAAGAAAGATGGGAAGTTCTTAGAAGGGCGATTCCGGCATTAGGATTAAAGAAAGTGGTCAATATCATTAGCGCAAATGTGAGACTAAGAAAAAGACAGAAAAATGGTGAGCAGAAATACCAGTACGCTATTGCGGAATGGGAGTATGACCTTAGCCAACTTAAGAAAAAGTATTATTATGACGGGTTTAAATGGCCTGAGAGTTAAAAAGGTTTAAAGATGAAAGCTGATTGTTTTGTTCGTTGATGAACAAAACGACCAGCTTTTTTGTAATGGCATCAGGTTTTAATTTAACTTTTATTTCTTATGTGCATAATTATTTTAGTAAGAAAAAAGATTCGTTATAATCCCTTAATTTGGTATGATCTTATCATAACCTTAAGGAGAATTATTTATGCTAAACAATCGCCAGCGCCAATTCCGCAAGCTGATGAAAGAAGCGGAAGCTACTAAACAAAATCAAAAAGATATTTACAGTTATCAGGATCAACGCTTCGGGAGTGAAAAACCAAGCAAGCGTTATAAGAGGCCACTGCTCCAAATCGGCGGTGTCGTGAGTCTATTAGTGTTGATATGGAATTTATACGCTTTTTCTTCTTATATAATTCCTTGGCAAGGAAACAATACGTTATTATCCACGGACCAGTTCGAAGTCCATCAATACATACAAAAAAGTTCCGGTATAGAAATGGCGGTCAATGAGATTTTGGTTTCTTTGGTAGAGCAATATAATGCAAATGCTTTAACTCTTTTTCATATTGAAGAGGCACAGCAAAAATTATTTGAACTCCAAAAAGAGGGAGAGACAGACGATCCACGCTTTCTTGCAATGAAGGTATATTTGGAAGAACAGTATACCCTAGCTTATCAAATGACGAATGTGCTCAAGACTGAAAACTCTAACGCTAAGTATCAAGAAATGAATCAAATCATCAGTCGTCAAGAAGCACTTTTGGCTCGCAGAAATGCCGTTCTGATTAATGTATTGGAAAGCGAGAAAATTCCTTACGAGCAACAAGGAGATGGAAGCGTTTCTTATGAATACGAGATTTAAAAGCAGGGTGCATCGGCAAGATGCGGTAGAGATGTGACCGAGTTGTTGTAATAGTTTAGCCAAGAACGAAACATTGCAAGTATAAATGGTTTCCATCCTCATATTTTAACGCCGCAGAAAATCAATAATCACCCTATTTAAAAAGAACTGCCAGAAGAAAATACGCCAAAATAAAAATAACTGCCCCTTAATTGCCGGGCAGTTATTTTTATTTTGTTATTGCAGAATGTCTTCCAAATAGCCGTACCCTTTCTGTTTCATCTCATCCTGCGGGATGAAAAGAAGAGAGGCGCTGTTGAGGCAATAGCGCAACCCGCCTTTGTCTGCCGGGCCGTCATCAAAAACGTGCCCAAGGTGGCTGTCGCCGGTGCGGCTGCGCACTTCAATTCGTGTTCCTAAAAAACCGTTGTCTTCGTGTTCAGTCACGACAGCAGGCTCAATCGGTTTTGTGAAGCTTGGCCAGCCGGTTTTTGAATCGTATTTGTCTTTTGAAGAGAACAGTGGTTCACCGGTTGTGATGTCCACATAAATCCCAGGTTCGTAATTATCCCAGTATTCATTGGAATAAGCCTTTTCGGTGTCATCATTCTGTGTAACATTGTATTGAATTTCAGTTAGCTGTGCCTTCAATTCTTCGTCGCTTGGTTTCGGGTAGATCGCCGGATCGATCAAAGCCGGAACTTCCTGGTCTTCAAGGGAGTCGAACTCCACGTGGCAATAGCCGTCCGGATTTTTCTCAAGGTAATCCTGGTGGTATTCTTCCGCAAGGTAATAATGAACAAGCGGCTCGACTTCCGTAACGATTGGGTCATCGTATTTGTCCACTTCGCCAGCCATGACTTTTTCAATGACAGCGCGGTCTGCTTCATCCTTATAGTAAACACCGGTGCGGTATTGTTCACCGCGGTCATTGCCTTGCTGGTTCAAGAGTGTCGGGTCGATGATCATGAAATAATGCGACAGCAGCTTCTCCAAATCGACACGTTCGGGATCATAGCGTACATGGACGGTTTCCGCATGGCCGGAATTTCGGCGTGTCACATCTTCATAAGAAGGGTTTTCCGTGTTGCCGTTGGCGTAACCGGAAGTGACATCATAGACGCCGTAAACCCTTGCCATATAAGCTTCGACTCCCCAGAAGCAGCCTCCCGCAAGCCAGATTTCCTCCAAGTTTGCGGTATCGAAGTCCAAATCCTTATTTGGGTTGTCCGGGAAAGGGGAGGCGGGTGCAGAATCTGCGCCGCTGTTACTGCCGCTTGTACCGCTATTTGTGCTGCTGCCGATATCTGTCAGCGGATTCGAACATCCGGACAATAAGAGGAGCAGGAACAGGAAGAAGAGAAGGGATGAAAAACGCTTAATATTCATTGGGATGTCCGCCTTTCGTTATTGGATGGTATCGAATGTTTCTTTTATTTGTTCGTTGCTGAAATGGCCAGGCGAGCTTTTGACAAGCACACCGTCCGAGCCGATATAGACGGATGTAGGATAGGCCAGTACGCCGTAATCTTCAAAGACAGGGCCTCCTTCGTCCAAAAGCACTTGCACGTTCTCGGTGTTCTCAACGCCTTTGAACCATTTCTTGAATGATTCGCTGTTCTTTTCAGCATTTGAACTTGGCGAAACGATGGATAATACAGCAAAGTCGTTTTCTTCGCCAGTCAGTTCATTCAATTCGCTCATGCCGGAAAGGCAGATCGAGCACCAGGAAGCCCAGAATTTGATATAGACTTTTTGGCCTTCGTATTCCGAGAGGTTATGGCTTTGCCCATTTATATCGACAAGTTCGAAATCAGGGGCGGCATCTCCATTATTTGCACTGGGTGCCGATGAACAGCCCGCTAATGCCAGAACAAAAGCCGCCAGCAGCAATATTTTTATCTGTGTATTCATCGCAATCATCCTCTGCAAAAGAAGCCCGATGGCTGCAGCTTCGTAGTTTACTTTCATCATATAGCTGAATTGTCAGAAAATACATTGAAGACCCTCCAATAAATAAAAGAAGGAGCTATTTTAAGGCGGAATCGTGAAATTATCCTTAAAGAAATACAATGCTTACCTATTAAACGCTATAAACATCCATTTAGATCATTGAAAAGCCAGCTGATCGATTCGAACTTTACTGGAATCGAGTGGCTGGCAGGGGTTATTCGTATTCGAATTTCGCTGAATCCGGACCCATCCAGACGTCATCGATGAAAGTGGTGATTTCTTTGGCGACATTTTTAGGATCTTCCCAATACAGCATATGGCCGAGCTGCGGGAAAACGGTGAGACGGGCATCTGTGATGGCGCTCGCCAGTTTTTCCTGGTCTTTTCGTGAAGCGATGGTGTCTTTGCCGCCGCAGACAATAAGCGCAGAAGCTTTTACTAGATGAAGCTGATCTGGAAATTTCTCTTTCAGCAAAGCTTCGCTTGCTTCTCTCCATACGCGTGCGGGCACTTTTTGCGATTCGCTGAACATCATCTCCAGAAAATCAGCAGGAACGGGTTTGACAAGAAGGCCGTCTGTGAAACTTCTGATAAACGCCAAACTGACGGGGTCTCTTAAACGGGACAACGTGGATTCCTGTGTTCTGACAATATCCGGCTTATCGCCAAGAGCGGAAGGGACGCCCACCAGGATAAGTCCAAGAACCCGCTTAGGATGGCGGGCAGCGAATTTCCTTGCAGCAAACCCACCGCTGGATGCCCCCAGAATAAAGGCTTTCCGGATGCCCATTGCATTCATGAACTGCCGCAAGTCCGCTTCAAAATCCTGCGTCTTGTACGTCATGTCAGGCATATCAATGCCGTCGTGTCCGCGTTGTGTAAAAGCGATAGCCCGAATCCGGCTTGGGAAATGCTCGAACAGCCCTTCAAATGACCGGCAGGAATCGCCGAGCCCATGCAGCAATATCATCGGAATGCCAAGCGGATCGCCGGCTTCTATATAAGAAATTTTTCTGTTATTCGGCAAGGTAATTTCTTTGAGTTCTAATACCAATAGATTCCACTCCCTTCAATCCACCACAATGCGGCCATTTTTTGTTGCAAGTTTGATAAGCACATCTCCGCTGCCGAAGCTGACTTGTCCAGAATTGCGTCCGAATACTTCCAGGCGTCCATTTTCAACACGTGCCTGGATGCGGGCGTTGGCAGGTTCGTTTTTGGTATGAATTTCAATGCGTCCATTATTCGTCTCAAAGTCGACTGGGAAATCTAGCGTGTCAGTGGTCAATTCGATGCGCCCGTTATTTGCTTTGGCCTGCAGCTCGCCTGACACATCCGTGAAAATGATGCGTCCATTCGATGAGCGGACAGTCATGTCAGCGTCCATTTTTGCCAAATCGATTGCGCCGTTAGCTGTTTCGATATTGACGACATCACTTTCGACCGCTTCCAAATCGATGCGCCCATTGTCCGCTTCCAGGGATAGTTCAGCAGCCCGAATACCTTGCGCTTGAATCGTTCCGTTATTGCTGTCTACAGTGAGCGATTCCAAACCACCCTCAGGCACATAGACTTGCAGCGAATAGGAGCGGTGGAAGCCGAAGACGAAAAAGCGGGAACGATCCTCGACTTCAATAAACAAGCGGCCGCCAGAAATATCTGTTTTCAATATGAAATCATCGCTATTTCCTGTCAGCACGATTCGGGATGTGCCATCATTGCTCGGCAGAAAGTCCACCCGGGAATTTTCCACTATGATTTCCATGTCTTTGATTTCTGCACCGAAGGTCTTCTCCTCCAGCACTTCCTGTTCTGCCGAATCTGAATTGTAGATGGCATATAGGATTGCAATGGAAACGATTAAAAAGAGTGCAGTTGCAATAAGCAAAACCTTAATCAATGTTTTCATGGCTGGATTCTCCTTTCTGCAATAAAACATGAGCGGGAATGTACAAGGCAACAGGGGATTTTCAAAGTTTGTTGAATACTTACAATAAGAACAAGAGAAAAAAGGCAACGCGGAAGGAAGGATAATCATGGAATCTGTGCAGAACAGAAGGGCGATTGCCATAGAGCGGATTGTCTGGTGGTCGGTACAAGCCTCTTTGCTGGCGGGCATCTATTATATGTACACCCAAAACAATGGAACGAAAGTATTTATGGGCTTTTTGACTATCGGGGTCATGATAGCCATCGCATTTGTGCAAAGGCGCTTCCAGTACCCGCTGCCATCTATTTTCGCCAGTATTGTCTATGGCTTCGTCTTTTTTTCGGTCGTTGTCGGTACGTTCGGCGGAGGGTATAAAATCAATCATTTCGACGATTTCCTCCACATATTCTCAGGCATTTGGATTGGCTATGCCAGCTGGATCATTTTTCGCCGTCTAATCCGCAACGGCGGTGCTGCCAATCTCCCGAACTCCTTTATCGCGCTTTACATGATCTGTTTTTCACTTGCGGCTGCGGCTGTTTGGGAATTGATGGAGTTTGCAGGCGATAAACTATTTAGTTTCACCGCACAAGGCCGTGACCCGGACGATACAATGATCGATATGATCATGGGGCTGATCGGCGGCTCAATCAGCGCTTTTGTTATCTTGAAATTGCGCAATAGAGACAAGGGGAAGAGTGAAAAAGAGTAGCCCGTAATCCGCGTCCTCCGGCACTTTTTATATGCTACTGATTTTACCATAAAATTTTGTAGATATCAGAAAAATCAGTTTATTTAAGGCAATGATTGCTGTACTATTGATTAAAGGAAGTGATTTTATGGAAGGTGTCTTCGCATTTTCACCCGTTATGATGGCTGCAGCAGTCCTAGTAATCGGACTTATTGTCTTTTTCGTTTTTCGGAACCGTTCGAAGTGATGCAGAGATTTTCAGGCAAGAGGAGGATGCCGTAATGTGGAACTTGAAAAAAGTTATTTATATCGACCGCAGGGTGGAAGAAGTCCATCAATTCGCAACGAATCCGAAGCTGTGGTATCAATGGTACGCTGGCTTGTCGGAAGCCGAAAACTTGCTTGGAACGGGTGGCAAAGGCACGAGCTTGGATTTGAAGTATTCTTTTCTTGGACGTTATCTAGCATTGCATGTGCTTGTTGAGGAAAATGCGCCGGTGAACGATGGCTATATTTGGCGATGCCTGATCTCTGGTGCGATCGACGCGACCCAGACTTGGAGTTATTTGCCGGCAGAAGAAGGCACTGTCGTCCAGTTTGAAATGGATTATGAATTGCACGGCAGCATTCTGGGGAAAGTGGCAAATAGGTTTTACGTCAAAAAGCTGATGAGCAATTCAGTCGAGCAGACATTGCAAAACCTCAAAGATATCAGTGAAAGTGATTGAAGCCAAAAAAGGCAGCTCCGAAAATCATGTAAATGATTTTCGGAGCTGCCTCTATTATTGAATTGAAGCTCATGTTGTTTTTACTCTATTGTTTCCAGCGCGTTGCGTTCAATGATTGTATCCGATAGGCGAAGTTGCTCGGCGGCTTGTTCTATGCCTTTTTCACAGTCCGCGAAATTTGTCGGGCTCCCAGTTTCCAGAGAATAGCAAATGCCTTCACCAGCCGTTTGCGTCAAATCGGGTTTGTAGTAAACGTCTTCATACTGGAATGCACCGTTTCGGAAAACTGTGATGTTGGGTTCTTCGTCCAGCAGCGAATGGCCAAGCATATAGGCGGGCTTCATATTAAGCAAGTCGAGAATAGTTGGTGCAATATCGATTTGTCCACCGCCCGCTTGGACTACTTCTCCTTTTTTCAAGTTCGGCGGTTTGATGAACAACGGAACTTGCCGGTCGAGGCGGAAGGCATCGGCGGCTGTTTCAGCACCCGCTTTTTGTGCGAGTTCAGCTTCTGGTGCGTTCAATCCACTGTCATGGTCCCCGTAAAATACCACTAATGCATCATCCCACATGTCTTTTTTCTTTAAGTCTTCAACCATTAATCCAATAGCTGCATCGACATAATGTACGGTGTGGTAATAATTCTGCAAAAGCTCATCTTCGTAGCCAGTGAGATCAAGCCGTTTTTCTTCATCAGGAATGTCATAAGGCGTATGGCTCGTCAGCGCGACCATGAATGCATAATACGGTTCCGGCAAGTCTTCCATTAAAGACACGGAAGTGCTGAAAAATTCTTTATCATTTAATGCCATGCCAATGACGCCATCATCGGGGAAGTCTTTCTTGCTGAAGAACTGATTGAAACCGATGTTCTTGTAAAAATCATCACGGTTCCAGAAATCTTTTTCAAACGCATGCATGGCTGCCGTTTCGTAGCCAGCTTTTTTCAACAGCCCGGGCAGCGCTTCAAATTCATTGTCCGCGTATTGGGTATAAACCGATCCGGATTTTACGGGATGCAGCGAGCTATTGGTGATAAATTCGGCGTCCGACGTACGCCCTTCATGGGTCTGATGATAGAAAGACGGGAAGTACAGCATTTCCTGTTTCAACGCGTTCAAGTTCGGCGTCACTTCCTGTTCGTTAATCTGCTGGTCGATGACGGAAGTTTGAAAAGATTCGAGCTGCACCATGATGACATTCGGCTGCTTGGCCGATGCCGCCACCGGTTCTTCCGGTTTCAGCGTTTCGATTTCCAGCTTTTCCGCTTGAGTGATTTCTTCGCCGAATCCAGTGGCAGCGGCGATGCCTTTCGCTACATCGGCACCGTGGTAACCCCAGAAACCAAGCTGGTAATACTCACGCATATTGGAAATCGACCCTTCCACCAGCCAATCTTCTTCATTGGCGTAGCTGGAGGCTAACGGGGCGATGAAAAGCACAAGGCCCAGTGCTGTAACAGCGCCAGCCCGTATGCGCCGATTGCGGAGAGGTGTGTTGTCCGCTTTATTGCGTGTAAAGAATATCAAGAAGGCGAAGAGGAGCAGGTCACCGAAGAACAAGAAATCCTTTGCTTCGATCAAGGTCATGAAGCCGCCTCCGACATCGCCCATCTGGCCGATATCCGACAGCAGCGAAATGGACAATAAGTCTTCGAAATAGCGGTAATACCACGTGTCCGAAATGAGCAGTGTGCTATGAAGAAATAGCGACGCCAGCAAAATCCAACGGCGTACCTTCGGTTTCAGAACCAACGACCAGCTCGTCAGCACCAGGATGCCCGCAAGATTAATCACAAAGAAATTAAAGTTAAATGCGCTCGCTGTAAACACGCTGAACAAATAGATTTTAGACAGGGACAAAACCAGGTAAAGCCAGTAATCTATATCTTTCATGAAAACCTCCGAACCAAATGCGAAACGAGCAAGCATTTTCTTTTCCTTTACCTTTAAAGCAAGGCAGGAAAACGTCGGAAACTGAATAGAATGTGGCGATAATTTAACAATGTATAATATTTATGAAATTTAAGTAGAAGAAAAGTAGATAGATAAAAAAGATGTGATTGCGCGAACCGCTGCAGCCCATCACTAGCTTATTAGCCAGATGGCAGCGGTTCAATGGAACGCTGGAAATGTGATTATTTGATGTTTTTTTCAAAATTCCTCTTTTCATTCAGAAGAAGTGGGTTGTTAATGAGATGGGAAGACACAATAGGGACTGTATAGAAAAAAGTACATAAAAAGGAAGACGGCTATTGACGACAACGATCACTCGGAAAATTACGCGCCTGATTTTAGCAGCGCTGCTCATTTTCACAATTTTTGCTGCATACGGAATTTGGACATTTGCAGGGGAATCGGAACTTATAAAGACCGATGCCGCCATCGTTTTAGGCACGAAAGTCATTGACGATCAGCCCACGCCTGTGCTGAAGGAACGCATCAATCATTCAATTTGGCTATACGAGAACGGCTATGTGGGGAAAATCATTTTCACTGGAGGCAAGACGGATGGGGCGGATTTCGCCGAATCGGAAGTGTCCCGTGATTATGCATTGAGCAAGAATGTGCCTGCAGAAGATATTTTGATCGAAACGCAATCGATGATCACGGAGGAGAATTTTTTATACGCCAGTGAGATTGCCGCTGAACAGGAACTGGACAGTTTTTTAGTTGTCAGCGACCCCTTACATATGAAGCGCGCCTTGTTGATGGCGCATGTTGCAGGGATTGATGCCTATTCATCACCGACGACGAGTTCAGTTTATCAATCACTAAGCAGCCAATTGCCTTTTTTTGCGCGTGAAATCGGCGCTTATGTAGGATATGTCCTGACATTCAGCTTTTTGCATTAAAGGAGTAAGCGCAAACCGCATTGTGGATTGTGCTTCAGAAGGTATACAAAATCTAATCAAAAAGAATAACTGTGTATACCCCAACCGGTCTGGCCACTTCGCTTTCCGTGGGCTCAGCTTCAGCCTCCTCGTCACTGGCGTGCCTGCGGGGTCTTCAGCCTTCGCTGTCCCACAGGAGTCTTCGTGGCCAGACCGGTTGTTAGCATGTAGCTCTAATTGAAGAGAGTAACCAACTCATCCACTTTTCATAAACAATCTCTCAAGGATTCGGAGCGCAATGCGGCGAAGAGCAAATATGTGCTCCTGCATCGCTGCGCTAGCTTCGTCGCAAAGACCATGTCCGAACTTCTTTCGGACACGATCTTTCCTGCGGAAGAACGGAGTGATGAGACCCCGCAGGAGCTTGCGACGAGGAGGCTCAGCGCTTCGTCCGCGGAAAGCGTCCGCATGTAGCGCAGATTCCGGTATACCTAAAATGCAATGACTTTTATTCTTTAAGTAACTTAAATATTTATTTGTCGACTACCTTAAGCGCAAATCGCATAGCGAGCGGATTGCGCTTTTTTTAGAAATTGTTATTGATTTCGAATTTAAAAGACGGAAAATTTAGATAAATAACTTCCTTTTTTCTATGGGAAAAGGTATAATTAATTAGAACAAGCGTTCTCTTTTTAGATCTTTCAAAACGGCTATGGACATTCGAAGGGGGACTTTACATACGGAATACGATAAGAGGAAAGGGTGAGCAACGTGTCAGTTAATGTGTATATGATTTTCAATGGCAATTGCAGGGAAGCCGCAGAGTATTATGCAGAAGTTTTCAAAACCGGAAAGCCTGAGATTATGCTTTTTGGCGATATGCCGCCAGATCCAAGCTGGGAAATGCCGGAAGAGGTGAAGGATAAGGTCATGCACACGAGTTTGAATATCCATGGCAGCGAAGTCATGTTTTCCGATACCATGCCGAATGCGCCGGTAGTTTTCGGTAAAAACATCAATGTTACGGTGGTATCCGACAATCTTGAGCAGATGACCGAAGAATTCAATCGGCTTGGCCAGGATGGCAAAGTGCAGATGGAAATGCAAAAAACGTTCTGGAGTCCAGCGTATGGTGCAGTCGAAGATAAATTCGGCATTGACTGGCAGTTTAGCTTCGATGATGGAACCAATTTTCAAAACTGAATGCGAAAGCTGGATGGCTGCATGCAGCACTCCAGCTTTCTTTTTATTTTTTTCGCATCGACAGCGCCTGTTGAAACTTTTTATGCGCTGTTCCGTAAATAGCTGAAACGGGTATAGAGTTGAAAACCACTCAAGAGCGGAGGGCGGATATGGTCATCAGAAAAGTTCAGCGCATCCTTTATAAAACCGATCGTCTATTAGGAGACGCCAGGGCGGTCCGAAACGGTTCAATTGGGCGACGGCTTGCACGGCGAATGGCTGGCAGAGCAGCCAACCGGATATTGAATAAGCTGTTCAAGTACTGACATAGCAAAGGAGGTGCCCCAAAAGTGATTTTGGGCACCTCCTTTTTGCTATGATGTGTACTATTCCTAAGCGATTGATTCCGTTGTTTTCCGGGAAGCTCTGCGGCGGGTTCTGCCAAGAAGGCTGACAATCAAAACGCCGCTGATGGCAATTGCGCCTCCTGCAAGTGACATGCCGGTCGGCAATTCATGAAGCCACATCCAGGCGACAGCTATTGCGACAGCCGGCTCCAAATAGATGAGGCTGGAAACGGAGCTGGCATTCTCCATCGACAATGCGGCTGACCAAGTGACATAGGCGATTGCCGCTGGGAAAATGCCGACATACAGCGTTGCGAAATGAGCTTCCACTGAAGCGTTTTGCACCGCATCCAACAATCCTGGTGAGAACAACAGGAATGGCAAGGTGCCAGCCCAAGTGAAATAGGCGGTGAGTTCAATCGCAGAATAGCGGGCCAGCAATGGTTTTTGGAAAACAAAAAACACAGCTGAAGCCAAAGCAGCGATAATGACAAGAAGCGCACCGCCTGTCATCGCTATTGATGCGCCAGCCGAGCCCAGCGCAATAATGGAAATTCCCGTAAAGCCTACTGCTAAACCAAGCCAGCCTAGTCCGGTGAGGCGTTCTTTCAAGACGAAATAGGCGATTAATGCAGTGAAAATCGGTCCTGAACCGACGAGCATGCCGGCAGTGCCTGCCGAAATGTTTTCCATACCAAAAGTCACGAAAATATGATAAACGCTGATGCCGATCCAGCCCAGCACCAGAATGCGGATGATGTCACTCTTATATGGCAAACGGAAGGCAGTCCCTGGCCAAAGCGCATAAATCAGGAACAGCAGTGATGCAATAAGGAAACGCATGAGAACATTTTGTCCGGCATCGTAGCCGCCTTGAAGGCCGACACGGATTGCCGCAAACGAAGAGCCCCAAATCAAAATCGAGAATAAGGCCAATGAAAAAGCTTTTGCGTTCAAAAAATCTCCTCCCACTAATTAAAACAGACAGCTATTATTATATGCCTATTTGGCGGAAATGTCTGCAGCAAGGAGTGCCGGTCTCAAGAAATAACCGGCTCCTCCTTATGACATGGCAGATGAATAAATAGTCGGATTTTATGTTTTTTATTCAAAATATGCAGTTCCGTTCCTTTTACTTTTAATGGAATTCGTATTAATATGAAGAAGAATATACAAACAACATACATAGCAGCTTGCTAAGCAGCCTTATTCCCGTCGCAGCCGGTGGATTCAGAAGCGAAAAGGAGGGAAGTAAAATTCCATGCCTGGGGTTCTGCATCTAAAACGAGGAGGAGAATATCATGTGGACGCTTGAAAAAAGCATTATTATCGACCGTCCAGTTGAAGAAGTTTATGAATACGGAAGCAACCCGACGCTTTGGTATCAATGGTATGCTGGCCTATCTGAACCGAAAAATATGACCGGTCAAGGTGAGGTTGGCACAAAAGCGGATTTCACTTACACCATGATGGGCATGCATATGCCGATTACTGTCGAAGTAATCGAGAACAAGCAAAGCGGCATGGGCTATTCGTGGAAAGGCGAAGTCACCGGATCGATCACATCCCATCAGCATTGGACTTACATGAAGGAAGGGCGAGGCACAAAAGTTTCATACAGTGAGGCATACGAAATGCCGAACAGCCTTTTGCGGAAAGTGGCAGATAAATTGATCATCCGCAAGCTTTTGGACAACGCGATGGAACAGACTTTTAAAAATCTGAAGGATGTCTGCGAAGCCAAAAAAATAAGTGCATGAAAACAGCCAGCCCCTTTTCAGGGACTGGCTGTTTTTTTGTACATATACTTATATTGTTGTGTTTTCTATACCGTACAACACCCATGCGGAAGGGAAGTCGAATCCATGCCCTTCAGCAAGAAGAGCGGCCTGTTCTTTTGTCAGTTCCATCCAGATGTCAGTTTCCTCGCCATGTTCCATTTTCAGTTTCTGGTATTCAGCGGAAACCGTTTCCCATAAGCCATCCTGCGCCATAAGGTCATCCCATGGGTAGATGGTGTGAAGGTGGTAATGGGCTTTAAAGTCATGCTGCAAAATCAGCACACGGTCACCCTCCCGGTTTTCGAAAAAAGACCATTCGGAGAGCTTGTCATCGGAAAATAAGGCTTCCGAAGCCGGAAAAAGGTAATAGCATTCGTAGGGAAACAAGTCACCGGTTTTTATGTACAATTGCTCGATCCACTGCTTCTTGCGCTCAAGGCTATGCACTTCGGTCCAAGGGGCACCGCCTTTTTCCATCAAGGAAACATCTTTGCCGATGGCGCCGATCATCGGCTTGTGCGGCTTCAGGCCAAGCTTCTCCAACACTCGCCGCGCCGGTAAGTTTTCCTCTTGGGTGTTTGCACCGATCCACCGGACATTTGGCCTTTTTTTTGCTTCTTCGATGACATAAGCAGTCAAGCGGGTGGCGAACGATTGCCCGCGGAACCGGACGTCGCTGCGGATGCGTCCAATCATGGCGTAGCTGCCGGCAAAAACAGAAAGTCCGCAAAGGCTCGTTAATTGCCCTTCAACGAATAAACCGTACAACTGGTGGCGTTCTGTTGAAGCGATGTCTTTGAAAATGCGTTTGACATAATCGTCTTCTATTCCTGATTCCATGGCGTCGAAAGCCGGGAAATCTTCGGGTGATAATTTTCGAATGATCGTTTCCACGTGCGGACACTCCTGTCTAACTCAATATAATTCTATAATTGCATATTTTCATGGGATTTCACAAATTTGAAAAGGTCTAGAGCTTCCTAATGTGGAACATGTTAAAGGTGCACTTAAGAATTGGAGATCAAAGCACCAATCGTCAGCAGTGGCAATCCCTGCAAAATGCGAATTCGCAGTAGAAGAATGTTGTATTGCGCCAGTAAAGCGGAGGGGCTGCAATATTTGTGAGACATCAAAAAAGAGCCTCTTCCAAATAAGTAGAAGAGACTCTCATAGGTCACCAGAACATCAGGTTCAAGATAATGGTCAGCAAAATCGACAAAATGATGGATATGATGATGCTGCCCATGCAAGACATGCGCATAGAAATCCCACCTTTTGAGTAATGATTTTTATTTACCCGGTTTAGGAGCTAAGTCAAACAAGTAGCGCATTTAACCTAAAGGAGAGAACAAGATGACTGCAGACGATATATGGAATGCAATGGTTGATCTGATAAGCGGCATGGATTATCCGACAGGTGATGCTGCCAAGGATGAAGCTTTTTTGCTGTTCCAATTCCATTCGGCGATGGAGGGCGGAGGGCATGAAAGTTTCCTGAATATGTTCGAAGAAGACATTGAAAAGGTCGGCCCGTCTACTTTTTTTCACGGCCTGATTCAAAGTTTAATCCGTATCGGCGGCGCCGCGTATGCAGAAATCGAGAAGAAATATGGCTTGCCGTTATGGCAGGGCTATAAAGCGTTGGAAGAAGGCGGCTTAGAAGAAGAAGCGTTTTATGTGCTCGTGGAAAAAGCGGACAAGGCATACACAGCTTTAGACCCACAGATGGATCGTTTACTGAAAACTTATTTTGAAGAATTGTATGGAAAACGGGGTAGCAGCTAAAGCAGCAGACTCCAAATCATAATTTATGGAAATGCGGTATATGGGGTATTTTGGATATTTAAAATAGGATAAAAGAATCAATTTCTTCTATATACACAAGCATTTTCACTTATTAATTTATTTTTTTCAAATAATACCCTTATTTCGAGATATTAAGGTTTATGCGGCTTGTGCATAGGCAATTAGAAATACAGGGGGTGGCAGATATGAGCATAGATGAACAATTAATCCGCAGGCTTGCGGACCGCGACAAACAAGCCTTATCGGAAATCTATGATCGCTACCATCTGCTGGTCTGGAATTTCGCTCGACGGAACCAGGCTGACCAAGCTTCATGTGAAGAGCTGGTCCACTTTGTATTCCACGAATTATGGGCACACCCTGTTGAATTTGAGAATGGGCGGAAACTGGCTATTGCGTTGATAGAATGCTGCAAGTCAAAAATGGCCGTTCAGCAAAAAATGAAAAAATGCTGCTAGACAGCCAATAGATAGAAAACGCAGCTCTCCCATTCAAGGGAAGCTGCGTTTTTTGGCTGGCGTCAATCTGTTCTTTTTCGATAGATTCCCAGATAAGCGGACCAGGGGCCAACGTCTTCCTTGTAGCGTTCTGCCATGACACGGACAATCTGGGAAATATGAGTGAGGTCATGGACGGTCCATGTTGCGAGCAGTTCTTTCAAACGCACTGGCCCAAATTCAGGATGCATGCCGGTTAGTTCAAGATGCTGCGACGGATCGACAAGGTCCCAAAGTTTTTGGATATTGTCTTTTCGGAGCTTTTGGAATTCCATGAGCAAGGCGTCGATTGACTGCACTTGCGTTTTCTGCAGATGCGCGAAGCGGTCGAACGGTGGAAACTGCTCGCTTTCACCCTTTGACAAAATCATCTCCAGCCGCGGCATCCAGTCTGAAATCTCAGCTTCGACTAAATGGCCGATGACTTCATAAGCATTCCACGTATCATCGCCTTCATTGCATTCAAGCCAGCCTTCGGACAATCCAGACAAAAAAACTTCTAATGTGCGCGGCGTGCGCTCAAGTATTTCAATGGCTTCTTCAAAATCGAAATTCATGTCAACGTCCCCTTTCTTCATCTATGATTGATATGATTTTAATAGATAATGTGATAAATGGAAACCTATTGCCTGCCAAATTTTTCATGCAGCTTCTTGGACTGGCAGAGGAGAGGAGTGAGGATGTGCGAAATGTGATTCTTGCCACATTGGTGGATTCGGACGAAATCGGCCGCCTTTATTCGAAAGATCGGCATTTGCTGTTCGAAGGGATCAGGCAATCGCTGGAGGCGCAGCTCGAGGGGCTTAGCCACAAAGATTTGCTTACGCTCAATCGTGTGAGGAATGGCGAAGTGCAGGAGGCACTTCAGCCGAAAGCGAACACGAAGTACGCCAAAGCGCTGCTGGCATTCATAACGAATAAAGAAATGGACGGTTTGTCGTTTGACAGCCTTTTGACTCCGCTGATTACGAAGGCAGTGGAAGACGAATTCATCGCTTTTTACGCTGACGCCGGCAGGGTGGGAGAGGTGCTCTTCAGCATGGAGAAGCGGCTTAGCGAAATCCAGGATGACCTTAACTTACAAGAAGGCCTATACAATAATTTGGATGTGGAAAAAGTCATGGAGAAGCGCGGCGGTTCAGGACAGGCAGGCGGCGCTGTGAAATCTGCTATGGACCAGTTCACGGCGGAATCATTTGCCCTAGCGATGAAACAAGTGCTGTCGCTTTTGAAAAAAGCCTCTTATAAAGCAGTGATTGCAAATATCGGCAAAGCTGTGTTTTCATCCGGCATCGTATCTTTTATCAAACCGATTGTACTGGCAGTGCTGGCGAAAGTAGGAATCGCAGCCATTGCGAAGGCAACTGTGGCGAAGGCATTATCAGTAATCATCGGTGTGGGGGCAGTGACGGTGAGTATTCCAGCGGCATATGTGCTGCTGCCAGTTATACTGGCTTTTCTCAGTTACGAGGCGTATACGCTGCCGAAAAAACTTGGCGCAAGGTTGCCGAAGGAAATAAAGGCGAAGCTGGAAGCTGATTTCGAAGCGATTAATACAGCTGTTGCTGCGGAACTGGCGGAAAGCCTTCTGCAAGAACTGGACAAATGGATTGTGGACTGAAACGGCATCTTGCGAGATGCCGTTTTTTTATTGGCGCTTAAGCTATGACAGAAAAAATTGTGTAAAATAGGAAGTAAGGATTTGGCAGGAAGGAGTCGGTCGAAGCAAGTATGAAAACCTATTTAATCGCCGGCATCTACCTATGTGTTCTTGGCTTGTCGGCTTCCCTCTATTTCAGTGGGCTGCAAGAGCCGGAGGAGAGCGGCCACAATCGCCTTTTGCCTGTTGAAATCAAAGCCGTAAAAGCGGGCGCCAGTGAAGAAGGCATCCGCAAGATTGTGTTGGACGCCAATAAGAAAGGCGACAAAATTTCGATTGCGGGGATGCAGCATAGCCAAGGTGGACAAACACTATACCCAAACGGGATTCTGCTTGATATGAAACCTTATAACCGGATCCTCGATTTTGACGAAAAAGCGAAGACCATCACCGTCCAGAGCGGCGCCACCTGGAATGATATCCAGCAGCATATCAACCCGTACGGCCTGTCCTTAAAGGTCAGCCAATCGCAGAACATTTTCACTGTCGGCGGCTCGCTCAGCGTTCAGGCGCACGGGCTTGATATCCGCAATGGCGGCATGATGGACTCGGTAGTATCGCTGCGGCTGCTGAATGCTAACGGCGATATCATTGAATTGAGCGCATCGGAAAAACCGGAATTGTTTCAAGCCGTCATCGGCGGCTATGGGCTGTTCGGCGTCATTCTGGATGTGACGTTTGAGCTTGTGGACGACGAATTATACGAAGTCAGTACGAAACTTTTCGATTACAAAGACTACACGAGTTATTTCCAGCAGCAAGTACTGGGGAATCCGAAAACAAAAATGCACTTGGCGCGGATTTCGATTTCGCCGGAAGGTTTTATGGAAGAGATGTATGCCATCAATTACAGCTTGGTTGACGGGCAGGAGCAGCTCCCGGAGCACAGCGCGTTGAAAGAGGAAAAGCTGATTGCAGCGCCAAAACTGCTGCTCGGAATTTCACGCTTGAACGACGAAGGCAAGGATTTGTTCTGGCATTCCCAGAAAACCTATATCCGTTCCATTGACGGCAAACTCATTTCCCGCAATAACGCCATGCGCTCTGATTCCGAATTCATGGAATACAGCAACGCCGCCAAAACCGAAATCCTGCAGGAATATTTCGTGCCGGTCGACGAGTTCGCGGATTATATCGAAGATTTGAAAAAACTGCTTGAGCAGGAAGACAACTTCAATTTGCTGAATGTCACCATCCGCTACACCAGCCAGAATGACAAGGCGGTGCTGTCTTATGCCAGGGAAGACATGTTCTCGCTGGTGCTGCTGGTCAACCAGGAAGCGGACGCGGAGGGCATAGCCGAGACAGGGCGTGTCGTCCGCAGCATGATCGACGTGACACTGGACCACGGCGGAACTTATTATTTGCCGTATTACGGCTACCCGACCCAAGAACAGATGGTCCGTTCCTATCCCCGGACAAAAGAGTTTTTCGATTTGAAAGACCGCTATGATCCGGAGCAGCGCTTCCTGAATATGTTTTACGAGGAGTACCGGCAATGAACTATAAAAAATTTATTCAATACCAAGGCATGGTTGGCATGGCATCGACCATGATTTTTCCGTTCTATATCTTGCTGCTGAAAAATGCCGGCACCAGCTACGCCCAATTCGGTTGGGCGTACGGACTCTTTGCTCTCACAGCTGCTGTCAGTTATCCGCTAATCGGCAAAGCCGGCGACCGGGTTGGCGACAAAGCATTGCTTAGTGTCTATTCGTGGGGAATGGCGTTAACGTTGCTGTTTTTTCCACTGGCCACGGAACTATGGCATGTCTACGGACTGCAAGTGGTGATGGGGCTTTTAGGAGCTGTCCAGAAAAATTCGGAAAAAACCGTGTTGGCACGCTATGTCGATAAGCCGACAGCTGGAAGGCAAATCGGCAATTACCATACATGGACATCGATTGCGGCGGCTATCGCAGTAATCGGCACTGGCTATTTGGTGGACTTTCTGACGATTGCGAGCATATTTTATATCGCTTCGTTTGCATTTGCTTTGAGCGGTTTGTTAGCAATGAAAATGCCAACAGCCCAAACAGCTCGAGCATTTTTGGAAAAATAACGAATATCTCTTATCTGGCGGGGTATAGACTAATCAGTTCACATAAAGATTAGGAGCGGTCCCATGATCAATGAAAATACAAAAATAGGCATTACGGTACTGCTGCTTGCTGCGGGATTAGGATTTTCAGCTTTATTCATCGTATTGTTTTCCGAAATAGCAGAAGAAGCCATGGAACAGGAAACCTGGCTATTCGACTCGGCAATTATCGGGTTTTTCCAGTCAATTGAAAGTTCTGTGCTAGACGTATTAATGATTGCCACAACGGAGATGGGATCGGTATGGTTCGTGACGGCTTTCTCTATTGCAGTGGTTGGATTGTTGTGGTTCAAGGAACGCGATAAATGGGGGATTCTGTTTTTTCTCATTGCGGTAGGCGGCGGGGGATTATTGACCTTGTTGCTGAAGAACCTATATGAACGGGAACGGCCGTCGATCAATCCGGAAATAGATGCAATCGGCTTCAGTTTCCCAAGCGGCCATTCGATGGGGTCGGTCATCTTTTACGGCTTCGTCATGTACCTGGTTCTACGGAGCGGGAGGAGCGAGTTGTTCAAAGGGCTCGCCATCAGCTTAATGGGTGTGCTCGTTGTCTTGATCGGCATCAGCCGCATCTACCTGGGGGCTCATTTCCCGAGTGACGTGCTGGCTGGCTTTATCGCTGGCGCCATTTGGCTGATTTTGAGTATACTGGCACTGGAATGGATTCAATGGCAGAGCAGGAGCTCGGTGCGGCCGGTTCACGATATCCGGGATTTCCTGGCTAAAATGCTCAAAGGTACATTAAAGAAAATCAATCTGATTAAATAATAAAATCAAGCCTAAGGTGGGATGGATATGTCACAGCATCAATTTACAGATACAACAGAAACCAAAGAAGAAATTGAGAAATTGCTTGGGCAGATAGATCATCAAACAGCTGTCGGCTGGGCCGCGGACTGCGCAGAGCACGTCCTGAAAAGTTTCGAAGAGCTTCATCCACAAGATAAGCGCCCCAGAAAAGCCGTCCAGGCATGCCGTGATTGGGTAGCAGGAAGCATCAATGTGCGTGAAGCCCGGAGTGCAGCGTTTGATACCCATGCGGCAGCGCGCATGAGTGAAAATGAAGCGGCAATCGCGGCAGCGCGTGCAGCGGGGCAAGCGATTTCAACAGCTCACTTGTTTGGCCATGCTATTCACGCCTCTACATACGCGGTGAAATCTGTGGCATTTGCCAGTGGATTTGACGCTCAAGCCATTGCTGCTGAAAGGAATTGGCAGCGCGACCGTCTGATTGAACTGCAGAAGTGAGAATTGAAAAAGCTCGTTAGCCCAAGCCTGCTCTTTCTTATTGAAATCAATAGAAATCTAATTGAAAATGACGATCAAATCGAGAAATCGATTTGATCGTCATTTTTTCGCATGTAATCTAATTATTGTTAATCAAGGCGAAAATTTCAGGAACATGTAAAGTAAGCTTGACATTCAAATTCAGTGTAAAGTATACTTTACTTTAAGTAAGGCGAGCTTTACTGATAAGGTGGGAATCAAATGAAAAATCATATTAAATTGCTGCGGACAAAACATGGATTAACTCAAGATCAATTGGCCGAAGTCTTAGGTGTTTCCAGGCAGACGATCATATCGCTGGAGAAAGAAAAATACAATCCATCAATAACGCTGGCGTTTAAATTAGCAGAAGTTTTCAAATGCAGCATTGAAGAGATATTTATATACGAAGGAGAAAAAGAATGAAAAAAGCCCGTGAAAATCAGCTCACATATTTATTTACAGGCATATTGATGGTTACGTTGGGTGTTTATTTAAACTATCGCTATATAATCCAACTGGCATTTCCGGAAAGCATGATGATTTTCTTTTTGGGAACGAGTTCGTTGATGATGGCGTATTTGTCGCCGCATCTATTTCCTAAAGATGAACGTTCAACTGAAATCATCGGCAAAAGCATGAGTATAAATTACTTCGTGTTATTCGGCACCATTACGTTATTATTTATTCTGACAGCTTCTTTCGTACCTGTTGTGTTAACAGCAACACAAGTTTTGATCATTTTATTCTGTATTATGTGTACTTCAATACCGTTAACAATGATTTTTTATGCAAACAAGATGTAGGAATAACTCAGTTTTTTCAAGAGGTCGGACGATTTGTTTAAAGATCGAAAAAGCGCAAAGGGCGTCATGCCCTTTGCGCTTTTATTGCATAAAAAGAAAGTCGTTTTCGTAAATGAACGAATAGCTGATATCGATGTAGAGGAAATAATCATCCGGCAGCGGGTAGCTGAACGTCCGGACCGTTTGGCCGGTCTCGATATCGGAATAGGTATCAGATAAGATGCCCTTATGCCACGTTTTCATATGCATGACGTTCTCCAGGAAATACGGCCGGAAAGCCCAGTTTGCGCCTTGGACTTGGGGTTCGACCTCCCAATTGCCCCCGCGGTTCCGGAAGTTGGATGATACCTGCCGTCCATCGCTGCCGCAGATATACATGCGGAAGCTTTCTTGGCTGAACGGTTGGAGCAGCGATTCGATAAACACATCGGCTTGTTCGGGGCCATGCCATTGCGGCAGCAGTTTCTTCACTTTCTCCTCGCATTCAGCAGCAAAATGGAAACGCCCTTCAATCAGCGATTTTTCGCGAATGACGAATTCTTTCACATTGTTCCCGACATCCATCGCCAGCGCGCCTGTCGGCAGAGGCGTGAACGAAGGTTTTGCCAAATAAAAACCTTGGTAATAATGGCCGCCATGCTTCCAGGCGAAATAAAGCTGGTTCTTGTCTTCGATGTTTTCATAAGCCAATTTCGCACCGATGCGCCGTGCAAGCAACGACAGCGAATAAATGATGTCTTCAAAAACGTCCGGGTTGTTATTGCGGGTGATGCCGGTATTGATCTTCAAGATATTCGGGCGCAATTGCCGGATGCGGTCGATGTTCGAACTTTTAGCACCGACGTGGTCAACCGCAATCTGGATGCCATAGGTTTTGTAATAAAGGAGCAGATGGCTGAGCACATCGAAATCTTCGTCAAAATCGTGTTCGGTGATTTCAAGGACAATGCGGTCCATCGGGAATCCTTGTGTTTCGAATTCCTGCAGGCTGTTCAGAAAATCTTCCCCACCATTGGCAAGCAGCTGCTTCGCGTTGCGGTTAATGAATAACACGCCCTCAGAACGGACTTCAAGCATTTGGCCGACTGCTTGTTGGAGCAGCTGCCGGTCAACATCGATTTTAAAATCGTCTGGCACGTCTGTGTCTTTGAAAAAATCCGCCAGGCTGAGCCATTCGCCATTTTCCTCGAAGCGGGCGAGCAGCTCATAGCCGATGACCGTGTGTGTGACTGCACTGATGATCGGCTGAAATGCAGGTTTCAGTTTTTGGGGGTTCTCAATAATATACAGTGGATCCAAAGTATAGCCTCCTTTGCGGCAGCAGCATTACATGATCATGAAAAAGTAGATGATCACCATGATGATCATGACGGCGAGCATGGAAGAAATCAATGTAATGTGCATATTTGATGGATAAAAGGTTTCATTGATAATCTGCAGCCTTTTTTTCTTGTAGTTCTGGGTAGCGGAGAAAATGATGGTCAGCCCGAAAATACAGGCAAAAATGCCAAGGGCGATCGTAAAGACATCGACAAATTGGTTGCGGATGACCCCCATTGTGAAATGGAGGCTTGTTGCGAGGAATCCGACGCCGACGATGGAAATCCCGGTACGGATCCAGGCAAGGTACGTGCGTTCGTTCGCAAGATGCTGCTGGGTATATAGCAGCTGGTTTTTCGGTTCTGGATTTGAACGGCGAGCCATCGTTTCCGCTCCTTTCCATAAAATGCATTTTAATAATTGTGCCATTGCACCAAAGCTTATGCAAGAGCGGCAGACTGGAAAATAAGTTTGCCGCGCGCTGTATCGCCTTTAATAACAGCGAATAAAAAAATCGGCTTTGCAAATGAGTGAATTGTTTAAAAATAGCGGACTAGGGAAATGAGTAAAAACAAGGTGAATAAATGAGGAGGAACAGCACATTGGGACATTATATTGAAGTTGAAGCAGGAGTAAAGGTTTATGCAGAAGATATCGGTATAGGGCAGCCGGTCGTTTTTATCCACGGTTGGCCATTGAACAGCAAGTCTTTCGAATCACAGGTCGGTGAATTGGCCGTTAATAATTTCCGTTTTATCGGTATTGACCTGCGCGGCTACGGGAAGTCCGATAAGCCGTGGTCTGGGTATGATTACGATACTGCAGCAAGCGATGTCAAAGCGGTTGTCGACCATTTGGGACTCGACAATTTCGTGCTGGCAGGCTTCTCGATGGGCGCACCGATTGCCATCCGCTATTTGACGAAATATGGCCAGGACAATGTCGATAAGCTCTTATTGATGGGTCCTGCAGCACCTTTGTTCACGCAGCGCGATGATTTCAAAATCGGTATGCCGCCGTCAGGTGTGGATGACATCATTAAACAGCTGAAAGCGGATCGTCCAGCATTCTTATCTCAGTTTGCTGATATGTTTTTCGAACAGAAGAAATCGCCTGAATTCCTTCATTGGTTCCAATCGCTGGGCTTAGAAGCCGGTGCACATTCCACGATCCTGTCAGCAGAGTCGCTGCGGGATGAAGATTTACGTGATGAAATCAGCAGCATCACATTGCCGACAGCGATATTCCACGGCAAGAAAGATGAGATATGCCCATTTGAGTTGGGGGAGACACTGCAAAAAGAAATTTCCAATTCTGTTCTTGTGCCATTTGAAAACAGTGGACACGGCATCAATGCCGACGAACCCGAAAAATTCAATACGGAGTTGATCAAATTCCTGAAAAGCAACGGTGTCGCGTAACCCGCAAGGCAGTCAGGCAGCTGAAGAGCTGCCTTTTCTTTTTGATAATTTAATGGAAACGCCAGTTCCCGTGGCACTTAAGTCAAATGAGTATCTTAAACAAGGGTGACACTGTATAGTGGTAGAGAGCTTTTTTCTTTTTTGCATTTCGCTGATGCCTATTTGTGATTAGCTAATGAGTTTAGCCGAAGGAGGGCCTCTTTATGAACGAAAACGTAAAAGAAATGAGCAAAGGATTGCAGCGCGTTAATACCGGCCATATATTTTACTGTTCTCAGGAATTAGAAAAATATATTGAGAATGCAATTTCTTTTGTTGTCTTTGGCATCAAACAAGGGGATTACGTGCTGTTTGTCGAAAATACGCGTATATACCCGATGATCCGCAAAGAGTTGGAAGACCGTTTGACAGCTGTGGAATTGGAGCAGCTGCTATACGTCAATAATTTCGACTTTTATTGGCGCAATGGCAATTTCCATCCACCGACCATCTTGAAGCATTTCAAAGAAGCGACAGGACAATTGTTTAAAAATGGAAATGGTGTCCGGACATGGGGCCATATTGAATGGGGCGACCAAGAAGACATCGAACGTGAAATCGTGGAATATGAAAAAGCATTGGATATGATGGTGCCCGAAAGAAATACGGTCTCCGTTTGTGCATACGATGCTTCCAAGGTTAGTGATTCTTTGAAAATAAGATTATTGGCCGTCCATGGATTTTATATGACAGATGAAAAAATGCATTCTTTGGCATTGAATAAAGTGTGAAAATCGACCACCTTTTAAGATCTTCGGATTTTGAAAGGTGATTTTTTTGTCGAATTTAAGTCAGGCACCTTAGAGGGCGGTTATTTTAGCCGCTTAGCAGTTTGTGTTGAAAAGGACCGGGTATTTAATGAGTAAGCATATATATGCCAAGATGAGGCAACACTTGCATAGTAATGAATGGAGGATGATCATGGATATTACAAAATACTTGGTAAAGCAAAACGAAAATGTGGAGTTATCCCAATATCCGGCGTCTGAAGAAACGCGTTATAGCGATGAGGAACTGCGCGACCGCCTCATTCCGGAAACGCTGGAGAAATTGAAAAAGCTTCACTTGAAGCTGCATGCAGAGGAAGAAAAAGGAATTGTCGTTGTCTTGCAGGCAATGGATGCCGCAGGAAAAGACGAAGCGATCACGTTCATCTTTTCTAAATTGACTGCACAAGGGCTGAAAGTATCTTCTTTCAAAAAGCCGAGCGAAGAAGAACTTGCACATGATTATTTATGGAGATTCCGTGAAGGGTTGCCTTCCCGTGGGCAGATCGGCATTTTTAACCGTTCTTATTACGAGGAAGTGATTGCGCCGCGCGTCCATGATTTGTTGGGAGAAACGCCGTTGCCGGATGACTTGATAGACGATGATATCTGGGCGACCCGCTACCGGCAAATCAATGATTTTGAGCGATATTTGACGGAAAATGGCTTCCCGGTCGTGAAATTCTTTTTCAATATGTCAAAAGAAGAGCAGAAAAACCGTTTACTGGAACGTATGAAAGATCCGGAAAAGAACTGGGAGTTTTCTTTCAACGATGTGCAGGAACGGGAGCATTGGGACGGCTACCAGAACATTTTTGAGGAGATGTTGAACAATACATCCACCGAGCATGCACCTTGGTATGCACTTCCAGCTGACAACGAATGGTTTTCGCGTTATATTGTTGCGGAAGCGATGGTCAAGGTATTGGAGGGCATCGATCCGAAATTCCCGGAAATTTCGGGCGAAGAGCGTGAAAAGCTGGACGAAGCGATTAAAAAATTGGAACAGGAATAAGCTTGAAACTGCCGCCTATCTTCGGATAAGGCGGCTTTTTTGGGCGGCTGTAAATTTTTTGTGGAGGTTTTGTATAGGTAATAGAAAGGGTAAATGAAAAGGAAATAGATGAAACGGGGAAATCGCGTGAACTTACATAATGGTGAATTGTATTGGAATACGACGGAGTATAAAGAGATGCGCAAGAACGATAAAAAAACGCCAGCGGCAAAGTATGATGTCATTGTGGTCGGAGGGGGAATGTCAGGAGCGCTCAGCGCGTATACGATGAAAAAACAAGGGTTGTCGGTAGCGCTGATTGATAAAGACAAAATAGGCCACGGCAGCACTTCGGCAAATACAGGGTTGCTGCAATACTCTAACGACATCATGCTCCACGAACTGGCGCAGCAGATTGGTGAAGAAGACGCTGTACTGTTCTACAAAGCTTGCCGAACAGCTGTTGAACAATTGAAAGAAATCGCTGCTGAACTTGATTATGATTGCAGCTTCCATTCGCGTAAAAGCCTGTACTTCGCGTCCGAGAAATCGGATGCAACAAGGCTTCAAAAAGAATTTGAAATGCTGCAGCGCCATGGCTTCGAAGTGGAGTATTGGGACCGCCGGACAATCGAGCAGCATTATCCCTTTTCCAAAGAAGCCGCGTTAATCACTTTTGGCGATGCCGAAGTGAATCCCTTGCTTTTCAGCCAAGGCGTGATCGACAAGTCGCGGGATATGGGTGTCGATTTGTTTGAAGAAGTCGACATTACAAATTACAAAGAAGGTGAAGAGAGCGTTGAGCTATTGACGTCTGCAGGGAATTTTTCGGCAGGACAAATCATTTTTGCGGTCGGTTATGACAATGCACCTTTTCTGGAGCAGGAACAGCTTGAGTTGAACCGTTCTTTTGTCGTCACTTCTTCTCCAATCGACGATTTAGCGGACTGGAAAGATCGGGCGCTGATCTGGGAAACCCAGCGTCCATATCTGTATTTGCGGACCACTGATGACAACCGCATCATTGCGGGAGGGCTTGATGAGCCATTTTCAGAAGACGGCGGCAGCCGAAAGCATCTCGACGAGCGCGCGGGTGAACTTTCGCAGCAAGTGAAGGCGTTGTTTCCAATGTATGCTTTTGACACGGATTTTTCATGGTCCGCTGCATTCGGCGAATCAGGCGACCAGCTGCCATTCATCGGACGCCATCCAAAAAAAGGCAGATATTATTACCTGCTAGGCTACGGCGGAAATGGCACAGTTTACAGTATGCTCGGTTCGGAGCTACTGGCAGATTTGATCCATGAGCGGCACAATCCGCTTGAGGGATTATTGAAAATCGGACGTTGAAGCACATAGGAAAAGGCGGATTCCATGGACTTGGAATCCGCCTTTTGGCGTTATTTAACGGCACATGCATTCGGTCCCCATTCTGCATGGGTCATACCCGTGCTCGCCCAGTGAATTTGGTTCAGGACTTTATAAGAGCCGGGCGGTACATTGCTGAACGCTACTGAATTAATGATGTTATTGGTAGATGAGCTGCGCCAACCGGCTTTCAAGTTCGGATTAAAACCGTATGGCGTGACGTAAGCAAAGGCTGGATAATTCATCGATGACCATTGGACGTATTGCTGGCCGTTGAAGCGGTAGAGGATCGGATTCCAAAACACCGTATCGGTGGCCCGGCCATCCCATGCCACTGCCGATCTTGGCGTATAGGCCCGAACAATCCCTTTGCCGCTGCTATAAGCGCCTGCACAGGAGATTCCGCGGACTTGATGGGATGGCCAATTGCCTTCTCCGTTGTGCGCAGCTGCGGATTCGGCCGTGAAATTCATCCCGAACAGTAAAGAAGAGGCGAGCAAAATCTTCATGCCCATTTTAGACGGCCGTCTCCGGCGCAACTTTTCATCTATGAAAGGGGTGTTTTTATCCATAATCGTTGCCTCCTTGAAATCCTGATTACCTGTGCCTGAAGGACTGTTCGATAGTTCCGAAGATTCAGATTACTATTATCTTATCATAAAATTACTACAGATAACCATTGGAAATTAAAAAAAGCAAAAAGAATATGATTATTTGTGAGCGGGGAAGTTGGAATATCTTATAAAGCGCATTGCAAAAGCATTTGATTTTATCAGAATATTGACAATATAGTGAAAAGGGATACTATATTAAGTAGAAAAACCTTTGGTTAAGGCATCGGTTATTAGGGGAAAAAGGCTCATCATTCTGAAAAGGAGGAAGAGATTTGACTACTTTCGAAGAAAAACAGCCTGCCGTATCTGTGGAAAAATTGAAATGGATGTATGAAATGATGGCGAAAAGCCGTTATTTCGAAGATCAAATGGTGGAAGTCTACACCGAGGGCAAGACACCTGTCTTTAATATCGGTGCCGGGCCAGTGCCTGGTGAGATGCATTTATCCACCGGACAAGAGCCTGCGGCTGTAGGTATTTGCGTCCACTTGACGAAAGACGATACCGTAACTGCGCCGCATCGTCCACACCATCATGCCATTGCAAAAGGCGTCGATCTGAAGAAGATGGCTGCTGAAATGTTCGGCAAAGAAACGGGGTTGGGCAAAGGGAAAGGTGGACACATGCATTTGTTCGATCCAGCAGTGAAATTCTCCTGTGGCGGAATTGTCGCCGCGGGCATTCCGCATGCTGTCGGAGCCGCAATGGCTGCGAAGATGCAGGGCAAGGATTGGGTAGCTGTTGCGTTCATCGGCGAAGGAGCAGCCAATGCCGGAGCGTTCCACGAGTCGCTGAATTTGGCGGCTGTTTGGAATTTGCCACTTATTCTAGTGGTTGAAGATAATTCTTATGGAATTTCAGTGCCGAAAAAAACGGCAACTTCTGTAGAAACGAATGATCTTCGCGCTGCCGCTTATGGCATTGCGGGCGCGTACGTCAAAGGAAATGACCCGATCGCCATGTATAAAGTTTCTGAAGAAGCGGTAGCACGAGCACGCAACGGACAGGGTCCGACGATTATCGAAATTGAAACATACCGATTCCTGGGGCATTTCCAAGGGGATCCCGAATTGTACCGCGATAAGGCGGAAGTACCGGGATTGCGTGAGCAGGACCCAATCTTGAAATTGCGCAATAGCCTTGTCGAAGCAAAAGGGGCGACAGAAAAAGAATTGCAGAAAATCGAGAAACGCGTCAAGGAGGAAGTGGACGAAGCCTATCAATTTGCTCGCGACAGCAGCTATCCAGCGCCTGAAGCCGCATTGGATGACGTGTTCTCATCTTAAATTCAGAAAGGGGTCTATTCCGAATGGAAACGGCGAAAAAAAGAATATTGACTGGCAATAAGGCTATGGCTGAAGCTATCGCGCTTGAAATGGAGCGGGATCCGAACGTCTTTGTGTTGGGTGAGGATATTGGAAAGTACGGTGGAATTTTCGGTTCGACACAGGGGCTTATTGAGAAATTCGGGAAGGAACGCGTGCTGGATACTCCGATTTCGGAAACGGCGTTCATCGGCGCGGCAATCGGTGCGGCGGCAGAAGGGATGCGTCCGATTGCAGAGCTGATGTTCGTGGACTTTTTCGGCGTCTGCATGGATCAAATATACAACCATATGGCCAAAATCCAATATATGTCCGGAGGCAATGTGAAATTGCCGATGGTGCTCATGACTGCGGTGGGCGGCGGCTATAACGATGCCGCGCAGCATTCGCAGACATTGTACGCGACGTTCGGCCATATGCCGGGATTAAAGGTGGTCGCCCCATCGAATCCATATGATTTGAAGGGCATGATGATTTCAGCGATCCAGGACGACAACCCGGTATTGTTCATGTTCCATAAATCACTGCAAGGCTTAGGGTGGATGGAACAGCTTGATGTGTCGGCGGCGCATGTGCCTGAAGAATCCTACACGGTGCCTCTCAACAAGGCGAAAGTGGTGCGCGAAGGCAAAGACGTGACGATTGTGGGCATTCAAATGACCGTACATCAAGCTATGGAAGCAGCTGAACGCCTCGCAGCAGACGGCATCGAAGCCGAAGTGATCGATCTTCGCTCGATTGCGCCGATCGATAAAGAGACAATCATTGATTCGGTCAAGAAAACGCACCGTCTATTTATTGTCGATGAAGACTATAAATCATATGGCATGACTGCAGAAATAGCCGCAATCGCCGCGGAAGAAGCGTTTTACGACCTTGAAGCGCCGATCCGCCGATTGGCGAATCCGGATGTGCCGATTCCATACAGCCGTCCGCTCGAGCAATTTGTGCTGCCGAATGCGGACAAAATCTACGAGCAAGTGAAGAGTTTGATGAACGAATAACAACATGGGTACAGGAGGCGTTGGGATGTTTGAAGTGAAGCTGCCGAAGTTAAGGGATGATGTAGAGGAGAGCCTGGTCGTCGTCTGGTTTGTGTCCGAAGGCGATGCCGTGGAAAAAGGCGATCGCCTGGTGGAGGTGCAGACCGAAAAAGAGGTCTCGGAACTGGATGCGGAAGAGAGCGGGAAGGTGAAAGAGATCATGGTAAATCGCGGAGAGTCGGCCAAAGTGGGAGAGGTCCTTGCATTGATTGATCCGGAAGGCAGCCCGAAACCGAAGCCTGTGAAACAGAAAACGGCAGTGAAAAAAACGGCGGCGCCGGAGGCTTCAAGGGCCACGGAAGCGGATGTGCAAAAAATCACGAAGCAGGTGCCTCAAAAAGAAGAGGGCGCGGGTGAAGAAGCGCCGAAGATGGTGCGCATTGCACCAGGCCTCCGGAAATTGGCGAGGGAACTTGATGTCGACCTCGGCCAAGTCAGAGGCACGGGCAGGAACGGCAACATAACCGGGGACGATATCCGCAATGCGGCTAACCCGCCAGCCGAAGTGGACGTTGATAAAGCGGAGCCGGAGGGCGCGATTCCGCTGGCTGGAATTCGGGGAACGATCGCGCGCCGGATGGTGGAAAGCCTTCAGCAAAGTGCTCAGCTCACCGAAACGGCATGGGCGGACGTTACCAAACTCGTGTCCAAGAAAGAAAAGCTTGGCGGCGCTGTCGGTTGGACGGCACTCCTTGCGAAGGCTGTTGCTCAAGCCTTAAGTGCGCATCCGCATATGAATGCCCATATCGCAGACAATAAAATCGAGCCGAGAAGTGAAATCAATCTCGGGTTTGCGATCGATACAGAGCAAGGGCTGCAAGTGGTGGTTGTGCAGGAAAGTGATAAGGTGCCAACTGCTGAATTGCATGCAAAACTTGTGGAACTTGCGGAAAAAGCGCGTAGCGGCAAGCTGGCGAAGGCGGAAGGCAGCGGCAGTACATTCACCATTACCAGTCTGGGCGGATACCGCGTCCAATTTTTCACGCCAATCATCAATCCGCCGGAAATCGCCATTCTCGGCATCGGCCGGATCGAAGATCATTTGGTGCTTGAAAAAGGCAAAGTTCACGTTCGGAAACGGCTGCCGCTCAGTTTGACTGTAGACCATCGGGCGGTTGACGGCGCACCGGCTGCAAAATTCCTGGACGAATTGATTTCATTGCTGGAAAAACCGAAGTTGTTTATGGAGAAGAAAAAAGAATAACAGAAAGAAGCCGTCCGCTTGGGCGGTTTTTTTTGTGGCTGAAGCATTAAAATGCCCAAAAAAATAAGCAGCCGCAGCTGCTTCAGGTAGTAGACAAGTAGAATTTTATGTTAGTTAAAGAATAAAAAGTCATTTCATTTTAGATATACAGGATTCTGCGCTCCATGCGGGCGCTTTCCGCGGACGAAGCGCTGAGCCTCCTCGTCGCAAGCTCCTGTGGGGTCTCATCACTTCGTTCTTCCGCAGGAGTCGCCGCATTGCGCTCCGAATCCTTGAGAAATTGCTTATGAAAAGCGGATTAGGTGGTTACACTTTCTCATTTGAGCTACATGCTGACAACCGGTCTAGCCACGAAGACTCCTGTGGGACAGCGAAGGCTGAAGACCCCGCAGGAAACGAGGTTTGAATAACCTCGTTTGCGACGAAGCTAGCGCAGCGATGCAGGAGCAACTCTTTTTTCAGTGACGAGGAGGCTGAAGCTGAGCCCACGGAAAGCGAAGTGGCTAGACCGGTTGGGTTATACAAAGTTATTCATTTTGAGTAACTTTGTCTACAGTCTAAGCAGCCGCAGCTGCTTGATTACTCTATGAACTTCATTTCGGGTACCCAAACCGACATATGTTTTTTTGCTGCGTTATTCAAGTTAGCATCAACATTTTTCAGAAGGTCTACTTCGAAATTCTGTAAATTGGTATTGCGGACAAAGGTCGGTGTAAACGCCGGTTCTTTCAAAGTGATCGTTTTGCTGTCGGCGTTCTCTGTCTTCTCGACTTCCAGATGAAGGATTCCGCCGATTTTTCGTTCGAGTACATCCTGGCCGGAGAGGAAATTACCAAGCGAGTAGACGGCGAATGCCTTGCGTCCATCACTTGTTTCGATCCATTCGGCTGGCTGCAAAACATGCGGGTGATGGCCGATGATGATATCCGCACCATTGTCAGCCGAAAAATGCGCCAAGTCGATTTGTTCAGCATTCGGCATATTTTCATATTCAATGCCGAAATGCAGGCTGAGGACAACAACATCGGATTGGGTCCGCGCTTTTGCCAGATCCCGTTGGATAGCTTCCTTATCGATGCGCTTCACCAAATAGTCTTTGCCGGCAGGCGTCAGGACGCCATTGGTGCCGTACGTGAAAGACAGGAACGAGAAAGTGATGCCGTTCTTCGTGATTGTTGTGACTTCAGCTTCCTGTGCTGCGGATAAATGGGAGCCTGTGTGTTTGATGCCGATTGACTGCCAATAAGTCACCGCGTTCTCGATTGCTTTGACGCCGCGGTCCAGTGTATGGTTATTGGCCATTGACACGATATCGATGCCGGCGTTTTTCATTGCGTCTCCCACTTCATAGGGGCTATTGAAAGAAGGGTAGGTCGATACGCCGATTTCACTGCCGCCGATGATGCTTTCCGAGTTCGCGACGGTGATGTCGGATTGGCTTAGGAATGGCGCCACTTTTTCGAACATCGGATTGAAATCATAGCCGTCTGCCGTTTGAGCATCCGTGTAAACAGTGCCGTGGATCAGCACATCGCCGATTGCGGAAATCGATGCTGTGCGGGTTTGGCTTAATTCCGCCGGAATGATGTTCGACGGTGCCGTACGTGTACCGAAATTGCTATTGCTTATTTCTAAAACGGCGGCTTGTTCCGGCGCACAACCGGTGAGCGCCAATCCGGAAACCATCAAAGCGGTGATGAAAATTCTGCAGCGCGACATCAATTTACTTACCCCCGTTCAATTTGCCTTTGAAATGAAAAATTTACTAGAATGTTCGATGCTTAATGATAACTGTCTAGATATTGTACTGTATTTATGCTGAACTAACTAGTGGAATTTAATGTTATAAGGAATATTGATTTATTACTTGTGGTTATAAATGCCTAAAATCTTCACATTATTCATCTGGCATTAACTCTTCAAGCGTTTTTTTGAATGAATTGCTGTATTGCATCAGTGACTTCGGTTTGATGGCCCGACAGAAGATGGCCGCCGCTTTCGAAAATAACGGTTTCCGGATGCGTGCGGGCAATGAATTTTTCAGTACAGTCGAACAGCGCCATCGGGTCATCTTTGGCGTGAATGACAAGTATCGGCGCTTTAATGTCCTCTACCGGATATTTTTCGTAATTCAAGTCCATGTCCAGATTGGTGATGTTTGCATCGGCTTCGATGCCTTTGCGGCGTGGTTTGACCGGAAGCATGGTTTGGAAGAATACTTTGTCGACATCGGAACCGAAGAACACATTAAAGACAGGCCGCAGCGATTTGGTGGACAGCCACATCGGGAATTCGCTCAGCAAAGGGCTGGGCGGACCAGCCGGTTTCAAATATTCTGGTGTCATTTTGCACGAGGGAACATCGGAAGAAATGAGCACCAGCCCTTTCATACGCTCCGGGTAGGTGAGGGCGAATGACAATGCCGCTGCACCGCCGGCCGAAGTGGCCAATACAAAGGTTTTTTCGATATTCAGCTCATCAAGCAATTCCGCGAACACTCTCGCCTGATTTTGGGGCGTTGGCAGGGCCGGCAACTTGGAGCCCGGATAGCCGAAGCGGGACAATGCAATTTTCCGGTGGCTTTCGCCGACCATGCCTTTCAGTGAGGCCATGCCTTGGTCATAGCCGCCGAAAATACCGTGGCTGATCAAAACGGTTTCGCCCCAGCCTTCATCAACGTAAGCCATCATACCGAATTCGGACCTGAATTTTGACGCTCCGTATTCTTCGAGCCTTCTATAAGCGCGGCGCATATCAGTGACATAAAGCAGCGGAACGGTTACGCCTATTGCCAGTGCAGCAGCCTGCAAAGTTTTGCGCATTGAAATTCCTCCTTTTTATCTAAAAATTCAGTTAATTATAAATAAGTATAACCAATTGCGGCTCTTAAATAAATGCCGATGCACAAGTAAAAAGCCCTTCATTAATATCATGAAGGGCTTCGCTTTTTTCAGTTTATGGATTTGTCGACCAAAGCGCAGCTGATTTCAGCAAGATGCGTGGATGCAGTTTCAGTTGGGCAACCATCACTTCCGCCAAATCTTCCGGATGCATAACGTTCTCCGGATCGCCTGAGATCAAGTTCTCGGAATGGGCCAAGTCCGTTACAACGGTACTCGGAAGCAGCGCGCTGACACGGATGTTATGCTTCCGCACTTCGAGCATGAGCGATTCGGTCAATCCAAGCAAGCCGAATTTTGAAGCGCTGTACGCGCTTGTTACCGGCGCGCCTTTTTGTCCGGCTGTCGATGCGATGTTGATGATGTCTCCGCTTTCGCGTTCAATCATTTCGGGCAGGACGGCATGCGTCACATTATAGACGCCCATCAGATTGACATCAATGATTTTCTTGAAATCTTCCGGCGGCAATTCGAGAAATTTGCCGAATTTGCCGATGCCGGCGTTGTTGACCAGGATATCGATTGGGCCAAGCTCGGATTTGATATGCTCGACAGCTGAAAGCACAGCGTCGTTGTCGGACACGTCAGCAGCTGCCATGACAGTTTTGACTCCGTATTGCTCCAGCTCTTTTAAAACTTCTTCAAGATGCGCGCCAGTTCTGCCAAGCAGCCCGACGTTGATGCCTTCTTTAGCGAAAGCGATAGCGGCTGCGCGCCCGATGCCTTTGCCAGCTCCAGTGATCAGCGCATTTTTGCCTTTTACTTCTTGCATGCTCAAACACTCCTTTAGTATGTAATGAATTTGTCTTCCGTATTATATCAACCCGATTCCACACAAGCTAAACATCCGCTCGAAAAAAGGATTTTACTGCCGTGCGTTGAATCTTACTTATAAACATGCTTTGGATTGATAAATAAAGGAGGCAGTAAGATGACTGAATCAATGTTTCAAAAAGCTTTGCATGGACGTTCCGCCCATGTCGACACGGCACTGATATTTGATGGTTTGGATTGGCAATCTGCCGGAAAAAAACCGGAACATTGCCCTCACTCGGTTTGGGAGCTGCTGTACCACATGAATTATTGGCAAGACTTTATGCTTGGCTATTTGAAGGGCGATGTCGTCAAGGCGCCGGACCATCCGGAAGAATCCTGGCCAGCTGACCCGATGCCGGAAAGCCGGAAGTCGTGGGAATACGGAGTTGAGCGTTTTCTGCAAGGCTTGAAGGATGCGGAACAGGAAGCGGGGAAAGATTTGGCGGAGACAGGCTTCAGCCGTCCCGATAGGACGCGCGGGGATTTGCTGATGGTGATGGTCAACCACAATAGTTACCACGCGGGCCAAGTCATAACGACCCGCAGTTTAATCGGCACTTGGCCGCCTCAAAACGATTACGAAGTCTAAGGCAGATCCTGAACGATGAAATCGAATGGGGGATGTGTGATGAGGATTGAAGGCAAGGTGGCTATCGTTACAGGAGCGGCATCCGGAATCGGGCGGTCAATAGCGGAATTGTTTGCGGAAGAAGGGGCGAAAGTCGTTGTCTCCGATATCAATCTGGCAGGCGCGGAAAATGTCGTTGCGGGCATCACGGAGGCCGGCGGCAATGCGATTGCGGTAAAAACGGACGTTGCAGATACGGCAGACATCACAGCGATGATTTCTTTGGCGGTCAATGAGTATGGCACACTGGACATTTTGGTCAATAATGCGGGCGTCATGGATAATTTCGAGCCGGCGGGTGATATCGACGAAGCCAAGTGGGACCGCGTTTTGTCGATCAATGCAAATGGCGTCATGCTTGGCAGCCGGGAAGCTTTGAAAATCTTCCGGGAGAAAAAGAAAGGGGCGATTGTTAATATCGCTTCGATCGGCGGCCTCTACGGAGCGCGCGCCGGCGCCGCTTATACTGCCAGTAAACACGCTGTGATCGGGTTTACGAAAAACACGGGGTTCATGTACGCCAATGAAGGGATTCGCTGCAATGCAATCGCACCAGGAGCAGTTGAAACAAATATCGGCGCGAGCATGACCGCCATCAATGAATTCGGCATGGGACGGACCCAGCCTGGGATGGCTTTGAATCCACGCATCGCAAAACCAGCAGAAATCGCCAACGT
Organism: Planococcus sp. APC 3906; assembly: GCF_030407685.1. NCBI lineage: Bacteria > Bacillati > Bacillota > Bacilli > Caryophanales > Caryophanaceae > Planococcus > Planococcus sp. APC 3906. Next base: position 36,838 of record NZ_JASDCW010000014.1, read on the forward strand.
AGCGTTGTTTCTGGCGTCCGATGAAGCGAGCTTTGTCAATGGCGCGGTGATTGTCGCGGATGGCGGCTGGTCGGCCTATTAACTTATGCAAAGCCTGCAGCAATATCGCTGCAGGCTTTTTCACGCTGAGAAATAATTGGTTTGTTTTCCAGCAGCTGATATATAATCAGAATAGATAGATAATTTTTGGGGGCGAAATAATGGGAACGATGGAACGTACGGCACAAAGCATACTGGACATGGACGCGACGCAATTGGCACGGCTCATATCACAAAAAGAAATTACTTCAAGAAGAGCAGTGGAAATCTTCATCGCACATATCAAGAAAATCAACCCCTCGGTCAACTGCCTTGTGGAAGACCGGTTTACCGAGGCACTCGAAGAAGCGGACCAGGCAGATGCGCAAATTGCAGCAGGAACTGCGCAGGGGAAATTATTCGGTGTGCCGATCGGCATGAAAGAGGCATTCGATGTGGCGGGCATGCAGACGACTGGCGGGCTACTGCGCCGAAAAGGTTTCTTTCAGTACAAGGATGCGGAAGCCGTGCGCAAACTAAAGGCGGAAGGTGCGATTATCCTGGGGAAAACGAATACGCCTGAGCTTTGCTTTTGCCAGGAAACGGACAATAAGCTTTACGGCCGCACGAACAACCCGCATGACGTTTCGCGTACGGCAGGCGGCTCAAGCGGAGGCGAAGCAGCGCTGATAGCGGCGGGTGGGGCAGCTGTCGGGCTGGGTTCCGACATTGGCGGCTCTATTCGTTTTCCAAGTCACTTCAATGGTGTCATCGGCTTCAAATCAGGAAAAGGCCAAGTATCTTCTGAAGGCAGTTATCCCGCTGTAGAAGAAGGGCTTCAAGAGCGTATGCTCGGCATTGGCCCGATAGCGAAAACGGTCCGGGATGCCCGGCTCCTTTATTCCATTGTGGCGAAAACGCCGCCTGCGAAAAAGCAATTGCATGATTTCACTATCAACGTATTGCCAAAGACAGGGTACCCTTTATCGCTGGAGACCGCGCATCTGCTCGACTCGATTTACGCCGATTTGTCGCGGGAGTTTGATACCGAGCGGGAAGTGCCGCCGTATTTTGAAGATTCTGCCGGACTGTGGCAGGAAATCATGTCCATCGGTGGAGCGGAGGGCCCGAAACGGGAAGCGTTTGGTACTCAATCTTCCCAGCCCTTACAGGAATACGTGAAAGAACGGATGACAGGAAAAGCCGATATCCATCGCTATCTGTCATGGGCGCTCATCGGTGCATCGCTGTTCAAACCATCAGCGAACCGCATAAAGAAAATTACAAAGTTCATCGAACATGGCGACCATATTCTGGAAGGGTATTTACACGGCCATATTCTGGTGCTGCCGGTTTATCATACAGGCGCAGCCAAGCACGGCGCCGTTTATAATGAAATCTTTTCCTTGAAGAAAACGTTCCAGCAATACTTGCCATATGTGGCTTATGCAAATGTCTGGGGCTTGCCTGCCTTGACGGTGCCGGTCGGCATTGATGGCAACGGCATGCCTGTCGCTGTGCAGCTGATCAGCAAAAATGGTAATGAAGAGGCATTATTCGAATTGGGCGAATGGCTGGAGCGGCATTACACCGGGTACTGGCGGGCAGAGCTATAGGAGCGTTTGTTTTATTCGCCATCGAGAAGGGGAATAGGATAAAAGATTAGATAAGAGGAGGGATCGCATGAAAGTGTTTGTTTTTGGCAGCGGCGGCGATATCGGCGGGCACGTGCTGAAACAGCTGGCCGCAGGTGGACACGACGCGGTGGCGATGGCGGAAACGGAAATCCGGGCGGAGGAGCTCCAAATGCTGGGCGCATCCAAAGTCATTGTGGCGGCGGAAAAAGACTTCAGCGGGGCATTGGCCGGCTGCAGTGCAGTTATCTACATCGCCGGCGACAATCCAATTGCCGGTGAGAACAAGAATATGCTGGTCGACCACAAAGCGGCAATTCGCGCAGTCGAAGAAGCACAGCAGCAGGGCGTAGAACGCTTTATCTATTTAAGTCCGGTGCGCCCCGACGAATCGGAAGAATCAAAAGAAACCGGCGCAAAAGATGAGCCGGAGGAAATGATTATACATTCTGGGCTGGTCTACACAGTGATCCGTCCAGCCAAGTCTGCCAGCAAGCCAGCAACTGGCACGATCATGGCAGCCTCCTCAATAGGTGATGCAGAAGGCGAGATTCCTTTTGAAGATGTGGCAGCGGTTCTCGTAGAGTCGCTCGGCAGCGAGGCGGCAGCAAACCGGTCATTTGAAATTGGGCCGGGGACAACAGCAATCTCTGAAGCACTGAAAGCCCTGCAATGAAAGAAGACAAATTGAAAAAGGTGGGTTATTGATGGGGAAAATATCGAAACACTTGCCGACGGCATTAACGGGATCGATGATTTTGGCGCCGCTGGCTTATGTGGCTTACCTTTACCAAAAGGATGACAATCAAAAACAGCATGCCATTTTGCGGAACTTTCCGCTGCTCGGACGTGTGCGCTATATGACGGAAGCGGTTGGGCCGGAACTGCGGCAATACCTGTTTTCGGATGATAATGAAGGAAAGCCGTTTTCGCGGCTTCAATTCGAAGATGTCATGCGGTCAGCAAAATACAATCAGCGCTTGATCGGCTTCGGTTCCAACCGGAATTTTGAAGAAGAAGGCTATTACATACGAAATAGCCTGTTCCCGCGCCTGGACACGGAACTGCGTGTCGACAATACGGAAAAAATCGACACCTTTAAATACGTTATCGACAAAGAAGGCTTGATGTCGCGCAAAGAGCATCGCGAAGGCGTGCAGATTGACCCGTATTATTTGCGCGAAGACGATGCGGTCGTCCTGGGTGAAAACAGAGTGCGCGAACCGTTCCGTCTTCGAGGGCTGATCGGGCAAGCGGGCATGAGCTATGGTGCGCTTGGAGACCATGCAATCACTGCGCTATCCAGCGGCTTGGCATTAGCTGGGGGAACCTGGATGAATACAGGCGAAGGCGGCTTGTCCGACTACCATTTGAAAGGCGGAGCGGACATCATCATGCAAATTGGTCCCGGCCTGTTCGGCGTCCGGACACCAGATGGTGAGTTTTCGATGGAGGCATTCAAAGAGAAGGCCGCGCTTGACCAAGTCAAAGCTTTTGAAGTGAAACTTGCGCAAGGCGCTAAAACACGCGGTGGGCATTTGGAAGGCAAGAAAGTCACTGAAGAGATTGCGCGGATCCGTTTGATCGAGCCAGGGAAAACCGTCAATAGCCCGAACCGTTTTGTAAAATACGATACGTTTCCGAAACTGTTCGACTTTGTCGACGAGCTGCGCGAAGCAGGCGGCAAGCCGGTGGGCATAAAAATCGTGGTCGGCGATATTGAAGGATTGCAGGAAATGGCGCAAATGATGAAAGAGCGCGGAAGCCAAAGCGGACCGGACTTCATCTCCATTGACGGCGGAGAAGGCGGTACCGGAGCGACATACCAGGAACTGGCGGATTCAGTCGGGCTGCCGATCATGACCGCGTTGCCGATTGTGGATGAAGTGCTTCGTGAATATGGCGTCCGGGACCAGGTAAAGCTGATTGCTTCAGGCAAATTGATCACACCGGATAAAATAGCGATTGCACTGGCTATGGGGGCTGACCTTGTTCAGATTGCCCGCGGCTTTATGATCAGCGTTGGCTGCATCATGGCGGAGGTCTGCCATACGAATACGTGCCCGGCCGGAGTGGCGACAACGGACCCGGAGTTGCAGGAAGGGCTTGTCGTTGAAGAAAAGCTTTTCCGGACGACGAATTACCTGACATCGCTGCGCGCAGGGTTATACAATATCGCTGCTGCTGCGGGCGTCGATTCTCCTACGAAACTTGAGCGCAAGCATATCCTTTTCAAAGACAGCAATGGGCGAATTTCACCGGTGGAAAATATGCTGGAAAAAATGACCGGGGCATTGGAAAAATAATAAGGCAACATAAAAAGGGCCTGAAAGCCCTTTTTTATGTTGCCTTATTTTATGAGTACCTGCAGCAAAACGGCGATAAACACCATTCCGATGAGAAATGCAGGGTAGCTGCTTTTCTTTTCATCCGGCAGCTCATCATTCAGGATGTTCAACACGATACCGCCTGTCAGGAAAGAGGACAGGAAGGCAATGGTCAAATCACTTGCATGGGTTGTCTCGTACAGGATCCAGCCTGCCAAAACGGAAAAAGCCAAAACCCAGCGCCCGATTTTCGTATAGAGGTCTTCGTGGGTCAAGTGGAGAATTCGGTTATTGGCGATGAAATGGAAGGAAAAGACGATAAAGTAAATAACATATGCGGCAATATTATCCCCGCTTAATTCAGCGAGAAGATAGCCGATTAAGCCGTTGTAAAGAGAGAATGCGCCGATTTCCAAAGCGAATATGGATTTATCCGGCCGGGTGAGGTTCTTTTCTTCTGTGTTCTCCCTCTCCGATTTTTCGCTCAATTGATTGATGCCGTAAAAAACAGCAATTCCCAGCAATGCGGCTACGTAAGTGACGTAATCGATTTGTTCAAGCCAGCCGGGCAGCGTCGCCTCTTCAACAACTTCCCGGTAATGGGTCAGTTCCGGAACGAGGTGCAGGAGGACATATGCGATTGAGCCGCCTGAAACCAATGAAACCAGCCGGTTAGTGGGGCGTTCATCCAAGAACTTGATAGCGTCTGTGAAGATATGGACAATGATAAAGCCGATGATTACGAGCACGCTGGGTATGAACATCTGATTCCTCCTTATTAAGTTACGCTATGCGATAATTTTATATACCCGATTTAATGAATATTACGTAGCTTCGCCATTTATTATTTTCAGCGCTTATCCAATAAAGTAAGCGAAGAAAAATGAAAAACGGTTGACATTAATTTGATTAGGATTATAATTTTTATAGAAAACTAAATATTCTAATAACTTTATTTAGTTTGAGTGAAAGCGGAAAAATGCATGCAGGGAGGCGGATGCCGAACCTATGGAAAAGAGGATTTGAGAGGCGTCAAAGGCCGAGGGATGCCGAGCGCTATTCAAAAAAACGAAAAGAGGAGATGCAGCAATGCGAAAATTTTTGCCAAGCAAACGTGATGATTTTTTCCCGAGCCTATTTGAAAGCGGATTCGAAACCGATTTGTTCGACCGGTTTTTCAAGGAATCCCATTATCCGAAAGTGGATATCAAAGAAGTTGAAGATCATTACGAAATGAAGATGGACGTGCCGGGATTTTCTAAAGAAGACGTCAAAGTCGAATACAAGGATGGCTACCTGCAAGTGGAAGGGACTCACGAGGAAAATAAGGAGACAAAAGAAGAAGACGGCCATTTTATCCGCAAAGAACGTTCGTATGGTTCTTTTAAACGAAGCTTCTATGTGGGGGAAATCGATGACAGCAAGATTTCCGGCTCATTCAAAGACGGGATGCTGCAGCTTCAAGTTCCGAAAGCGACAGAACAAGAGAAACAGGAGAAAGGCAAGCAAATACAGATTGAATAGGTGCCGAACTGACATTCAACGAAATAAAGAGCCCTACGGAATCAATTGATTCCGTAGGGCTCTTGCCGTTTTCAAAATGGCCTATGAAACTTAATCGCTATGCCCCATGCCTTTCATCTTCATGCCTTGGCCTTTCATCTTCATGCCCTGGCCTTTGGTTTTGCAGCGGGAGCCCATGTGCATACGGCCTCTTTTTTTGTGATCCATGCGGCCTGGCTTGTCCTGGCTTGCGGCCATCAAGAAAGCGAGGCCCGCCATCATGAGCGGCATAAGGATAATCAGTTCCACCGGGACAATCGGCCGGTAGACGGTTTTCTCAGCTGTCATGTTGTAAATGCCCACCGGCTTCACTTGGAAAGAACCGCCAGCCCCTTCACCTTGTCCGCCTTCCACTTCGCCAAAATCGGAAGAATCGGCATCTGCGCCTTCGCGTTCATAGCCGCTGCCGGCACCTGCACCAACACTGTATTTGACTTTGGCTACAGGAATAATAGTCCGGCCCTGCATCTCAATCGGATCGCCATAGACGAGCGATACATCGCGCGCTGTTGAAAACTTTTCGAAAATCGGAAGCAATGGAGACGATTTGAACGGTGTGAAATCTTTTTCATCCATGTTCTTCACTCCTTCTAGATAGTTGGATATGGATATCGTGCAGCTTTTGTGCGCCGTGGCGGCAGCGGTGGAAGCAGCAAGCGAGAACAGTTCCCTCACCCGCCAAACTGATACTATATAAATTCGCTTCATCCTGAGCTATCCCTCTATTTAAATTAAGGTATTGTTGAAACCTTTTTTCAAGCGCATACTAAAACAAAACAGGGATATAGAAAGAAGGAAGCTTTATGTCACAAAAAAATAAAAGCCTTGATGGTGGCCAAGGTAACTCCGCGTTGATGAGGCAATACGCTGAATCGCCGGAAATGCTGCAGCAGCTGTATCGGAAAACATTGTGGATTGTGGTCTTTTCGCAGATGCTTGGCGGTGCAGGGCTAGCCGCAGGTGTAACGGTCGGTGCATTATTGGCGCAAGATATGTTCGGGGACGAGAGCTTTGCCGGCATCCCGACCGCTCTGTTCACTTTAGGTTCAGCAGGCGGAGCGTATCTGGTCGGCAAGCTGTCGCAGAAATACGGCCGGCGTCCAGGTCTTGCTACCGGTTTTTTCGTGGGGAGCATGGGAGCGGTCGGTGTCATCGTATCAGCCCTTGCGGACAATATAGTGATGCTGCTGATTTCGCTATTGGTTTATGGGGTAGGGACGGCAACTAATTTGCTTGCCCGATACGCCGGTACGGATCTTGCAAGCTCGGAACAGCGAGGAAAGGCCATCAGCATCGTTATGGTATCAACGACATTCGGCGCGTTCGCCGGGCCGAACCTGGTCGGTGTCATGGGCCGATTCGCCGAGTCCATCAGCATTCCGGCGCTTGCTGGGCCGTTCATCTTATCGGCAGCCGTTTATCTTACTGCGGCCATTGTGCTGTTCCTTTTCCTGCGTCCAGATCCTTTGCTGGTGGCACAGGCAGTTGCGGATAAAAAAGTGCAGGACGACAAAGCGGCGAATAAACCTGCAGCAAGCACGCCGGCAATCCATAGCCGCGGTGTATTTCTGGGAGCTTCGGTGATGGTTGTCACGATGATTGTCATGGTGGCGATCATGACAATGACGCCTGTCCACATGGGTCATTACGGACATGACCTCAGCGCAGTGGGCATGGTCATCAGCATCCATATCACTGCAATGTACCTGCCGTCATTGTTGACCGGGGTATTGGTCGATAAAATCGGGAGAACGGCCATGGTCATCGCAGCGGGCGCAACGTTGCTTTCCGCTGGAATTGTGGCGGCAATTGCACCAGGCGGCTCGCTTCCCATGCTGATTCTGGCACTTGCTTTGCTTGGTTTGGGCTGGAATTTTGGCTTAATCAGCGGAACGGCGCTTATCGTCGATTCGACGCTGCCAGAAGCCAGGGCTAAAACACAAGGAACGATTGATGTGCTCGTCGCTCTGTCTGGTGCGGCAGGCGGCATGTTGTCGGGGATGGTTGTTGCCGGATATAGCTACGCGGTGCTATCGCTTGGCGGTGGCTTCCTGGCGCTTCTGCTCATCCCGATTGTTGTCTGGTCGCTTGGCAATAATAATAAAAAGGCCATAGGGTCGAACTGAATTCAAAAAACCGTCTTCTTTGAAGGCGGTTTTTTACGCTTTAATCCCCGACAACAGAATCTCCATCAGCAACTTCAGTTCTTCTTCGATATCAAAATTGTCATGGGCGCACCAATCATAGACATTGCCGCGGATCGCTTTTGCCCATTGGGAGGAAAGTGCGTCGGCCGACAAATCTGTGCGGAATGTGGCTGCTTGCTGGCCTTTTCCAATTTGTCTTTTGACAATTTGGAAATAAGGGCGGCCTGGGTCCGATACAAAATTCTGTTCGCTGGGCCGCAGCAGGTTCATGTAGATGGTACGCACCGTGTCTTTCCCTAGTTCATCGCGCAAATAACGCGCTTGGGCAATGTGCAGCCGTTCAAGGAAAAGAATGGGGCTTGTGCTTGCCGCATGCTCTTGCTCAAAAGCCAGGTAAAATTCATCGATTTCCTTGAATTTCTCCAAGAAAATTTCGTATTTGGAATTGAAATGCGTGTAGAATGCGCCTTTGGAAGTGTTGGATTTTTCCGTGATGTCGCTGACGCGCACCTCATCAAAGCCGTTCTCATTGAACAATTCCAGGGCGGCGTCGAGAATCTTCTTGCGGGTCAGCTGTGCTTGCTGTTGCCGTGATGCCAAGTGGATGGCCTCCTTAGGTTTAGAATAGTTTGACAATTAAAGGTTGAGGCGATATGATTTTTAAAGACTCTGGTCTTTCAAGCTGGTTTCATTTTACAGGAATATACGCAGATTGCCAAAAGGCGATCATTTTTTTGGATTTTCAGAGACTCGGGTCTCTTGAAAAGGATGGAGGAATTCTCATGAATTTAACAGGAAAGATTGCATTTGTAACCGGCGGAGGCAGTGGCATTGGAGCTGCGATTTCCAAACAACTCGATCAGGCGGGCGCATCGGTCGTCGTGTTTGATTTGAATGAAGATGCAAAAGAAATCACACATTCACTCGAAAATGAAAGCCTTTTCACGAAAGGCAATGTCGCAAATAGCGAAGATATAAACAGCGCCGTCGATGCGGCGATGGAAAAATTCGGGCGCATTGATATCCTGGTCAATAATGCAGGAATCTTCCGCGACAAGAAATTGGTGAATATGTCGGAGGAAGAATGGGACGGCGTGCTGGATGTCAATTTAAAAGGGGCATTCCTCACTATTAAGAAAATAGCGCCTTTGATGAAAGAAAGCGGCTATGGCAAAATCGTCAACATTTCTTCGGTATCGCATAAAGGAAATTTCGGGCAGGCGAATTATTCCGCTTCAAAAGCCGGTTTGGTGTCGCTGACGAACACTGCGGCATTGGAACTCGCTCCGGAAATAACGGTCAACAGCATTGCGCCAGGCTCGATCGATACCCCGCTGTTCCAATCGATGGATGAAAAGGGGAAAGAGAAGTTCCTCAAGAAAATCCCGATGAAGCGCGTAGGGGAACCGGAAGAAATTGCCCAAGCGGTGCTGTTTTTCTCTTCCTCTGCCTCAAGCTATGTAACCGGCACTTTGCTTGAAGTGGACGGCGGACTCACTACCGGATTGAATTTGAAATAAGCGGGGGGGGAAGCGCAATATGGAGATGAATATGGACTTCTTGAATGTCGGAATGATGCTGAAGCGCAATGCGCGCCATTACCCAGAGAAATTAGCCATCATCCACGGCAGCGAACGGCTGACGTATAAAGTATTTAATGGGCGCGTCAATCGTTTGGCAAATGCCTTGATTGGCAAAGGCATCGAAAAAGGCGATCGTGTCGCGATGTTATTGCCAAATAGCCTCGAGATGCTGGAGCTTTTCTGGGCGGCTGCCAAAATCGGCGCTGTCATTGTACCGCTCAATCCAATGGTCCGAGGTACGGACAATATCTATCAATTGGAAGATTGCCAGCCAAAAATGGCGGTGTTCCATGCATCTTACGAGGATGAAATTGCCAGCATCAAAGAACAGCTCGGTTTTATACGGTACTTGGTGTCGGCCACTGAAGAACGGGGCGAATTCCTCCGCTACAGTGAATTGGTCGAGGGCCAGCCGGACCACGAACCGGATGTTTCCATTTCCGAAAACGATGAAGTGAACATCATGTATTCATCAGGCACCACAGGTCTGCCAAAGGGCATTATCCATACCCATAAAACCCGCATCATGTATGCGTTTTTGTGGGGCATGGAATACGGCGTGAATTTCAACAGCACGGTGCTGGCAACGGGAAGCCTGGTGTTCAACGGTTCGGTGGCATTCATGTACCCGGCGATCTGTGCGGGTGCGACCTACATCCTTGAAAGCAAATTCGATAAAGATGAAATTATCGGTTTGATTGAAAGAGAAGGGGTTACGCATACAATGATGGTGCCGACACAGATCATCACTGTGCTTGACCATCCTGGCTATGATCCGGCACGTTTGTCGTCGCTGCAAGTATTGCTGGCGCTGGGGGCACCGCTGCCGCAGAACCGCAAACAGCAGCTGGCTTCCGAATTGCCTGGCAGGCTGTTTGAATTGTATGGGCTGACAGAAGGATTCCTGACGACGCTGCGCCCTGATTATGTACTGGAGAAGCCGGGTTCAGTCGGGCCGCCGATGATTTTCAATGAATTCAAGATAGTCGACGAAGCGCTCCAGGAAGTTCCGCTGGGCAAAACGGGTGAGATTCTTGGGCGCGGCCCGACGATGATGGCGGGGTATTTGAACAAGCCGGAATTGACGGAAGAAGCGCTTGTAGATGGCAAATGGATAAAAACAGGCGACATTGGCTTTACGGATGCGGAAGGCTATATCTACCTGGTCGACCGGAAAAAAGACATGATCATTTCCGGCGGCGTCAATGTATTTCCGAAAGATATCGAAGAAGTGGTCAGTTCCCATCCTGCGGTCTCCCAAGTGGCAGTCGTCGGCATCCCTGATGAGAAATGGGGCGAGATTCCTGTAGCCCAGGTGATCTTGAAGCCGAACCAAAAAATCAGCAGTGCCGAGTTGATGGACTGGGCCAACACACGTGTAGCAGCGAAATATCAGCGCCTCAAAGCGCTGGCCATTGTAGAAGACCTGCCGAAAAACGCGTCAGGCAAAATTCTCAAGCGCCAAATTCGGGAGCAGTATAAGAATTAACGGAAAGAGGTGATAGCGATCACCTCTTTTTTATGTGTAAATTTGCAAAAACTGCGCCATTAAGGGAAGCTGAAAGGTAAGATTGAAGAAAACCAATTGCTGGAGGGATTCGATGAATATTGTGTTGTTGCTGAAAGAGGCATTTTACGAAGCGGACAAAAACCTGATACCCGAGCTTGAAACAATCGGTGAAGTGAAAGTGCTGCATACGGATAATGGCATCGGGAAAGACCAATTGAAAGCGGAAGTGAAAGATGCGGAGATTATTTTGGTGAATATCGTTAAACTCGATAAAGAAGTGATCGATGCTGCGCCAAATTTGAAGGGCATCATCAAGTTCGGGGCAGGGATCGACAATATCGACGTCGATTACGCTAAGCAAAAAGGCATTCGCGTCACGAGCGCACCGGGAGTGAATGCGCCGGCAGTGGCGGACCATGCGTTCGGTTTGATGCTGTCAGCGGCGCGCCGCATTCCGAAAAAAGACAGCGAAGTGAAAAACGGGGTCTGGCAAACGGAGATGGGTTTTGAAGTGTCCGGCAAGACACTCGGCATCATCGGATTCGGTGCCATCGGCAAAGAACTCGCGAAGCGCGCGACAGGATTCAGCATGAAGACGCTCGTCTATGGGAATCATAAAGATTATGTGCTGGCCGAGCAATTAAATGCACATTTTGTCGACAAGGATATTTTGTTCAGCGAAGCGGATTTCATCGTGGTCGCGACATCGCTGACGGCGAAAAACAAACACCTGGTCAATGCAGCAACGCTCAGCCAAATGAAGCCGACCGCATTTTTGGTCAATATTTCACGTGGCCAATTGGTAGACGAGAAAGCCCTGGCGGAGGCGCTTGAAAAAGGCGGAATTGCTGGAGCCGCTTTGGATGTGTTTGAACAGGAACCACCGGCGAATGGCTTGCCGCAACTTGAAAACGTCGTCGCAACTCCCCATATCGGTGGGGCAACATACGAAGCGGTTGCCCGGATCAGCAAATTGTCGGTATCGAACATCCGCAAGCTGCAAAAAGGCGATGCGCTCGACTATGAAATCAACTGAATAACTCCATGAAAATACCCCTGGTTGCCGCGGCAACCAGGGGTATTTCAATCAGTCAAAAAGATTCATGCTTAAATAACGTTCGCCGGTATCGGGTGCAATGCACAGCACTTTTTTGCCGGCGCCGAGGCGCTTCGCGGTTTCAATTGCCGCAAAAACGGTGGCTCCTGCGGAAGGGCCGACGAAGATGCCTTCCTCACGCGCCATTCTCTTGAACATATCGATGGCATCGTCATCATTGATTTGCATGATTTCATCGTAAATCTTGGTGTTGAGGATATCCGGTACAAAGCCAGGGCTCGTGCCCACCAATTTATGCTTGCCGGGTTTCCCGCCAGACAACACTGGAGATCCTTTCGGTTCTACTACAACGATGTGCAGGTCCGGCAAATGGTCTTTCAAGGTTTCGCCTGTCCCGGTGATGGTGCCGCCTGTTCCCGCTGAGGCGACGAAAGCGTCAAGCTTGCCGTCCATCTGCTCCAAGATTTCAGTGGCCGTCGTATTGCGGTGGGCATCCGGGTTCGCCGCGTTCTCAAATTGCTGTGGAATAAAACTGTTCGGAATTTCTTCTTTCAACGCAAGCGCTTTGCCGATCGCACCCGGCATTTTGTCATCGGCAGGAGTCAATTCCACTTCGGCCCCAAAAGCTTTCAGCAAATTGATGCGTTCTTTGGTGGCGTTGTCCGGCAGCACAAGAATCGCACGATAGCCTTTTGCTGCTGCGACCATGGCCAGGCCGATGCCGGTATTGCCGCTTGTCGGCTCGATGATTGTCGCGCCAGGCTTCAGGATGCCTTGTTCTTCCGCCATTTTAATCATATTGAACGCAGCGCGGTCTTTGACGCTTTTCGTCGGGTTGAACATTTCAAGCTTTACGTAAACATCCGCAGCGCCTGCTGGGACCAGTCTATTCAATTTCACAACCGGCGTATCGCCGATCAAGTCCGTAATGCTGTTAAAGGGTTTCATGCGTAACAACCTTTCGTTTCTGAGATTCTATCTGTATCCATCATCTATTCTAGTATAAAAAGGTTCTGCCACCAAGGAAGAAAGCTTACTAGCCTTGTTGGGATACCGGGATATGCTTGAAAGCTTTGACATCGAAAAGCCCGAGGTCGGTAAGCTTCAAATCCGGGATGACCGGCAGCGACAGGAACGACAAGGTCAGAAATGCGTTGAAATGAGTCGGAGCCCCGATTGCCAGCAAGCTCTTATCCAGTTCTTTCAGCTGTGAGTAGACATCTTCAAACGGTGCTTCGGACATCAGGCCGGCAATGGATAACGGCAGCGAGGAGAGGATTTGGCCGTTCTCTACTACGGCCAAACCGCCGCCCATCCCTTGCAAGGTTTCTGCCGCAAGCATCATATCGGCGTCATTCGTGCCGGCTGTAATGATGTTATGCGAATCATGGGCAACAGTCGTGGCAATGGCCCCGCGCTGCAAGCCGAGCCCTTTTGCGATTCCAAGCCCGACGTTGCCGCTTGCTTTATGGCGTTCAATAACCGCAATCTTCAAGAGGTCCTGCTGTGGATCAGCTGTAAAAAAGCCAGCGCTTTGCGGAACTTCTTCTATAAGATGCGATGTAAGAAGGCTATTCGGATGGATGCCGATAATATGCGCTTTTGCACCTGTTTGGAGCGGGATGCGCAGCTTATCGGCCGTCAATGCGGCCATATGGACCGTATCTTGAACGCTGCCAGCGATTGCCCGTTCAGAAGAAGCCCCGACATAGCGGCCGTTTTTGGCAGCAAGCTTGCCGCCTTTATAAACCTCGGAAATCGTAAAATCCTCCAAGCTGTCGAGTAAAATGAAATCAGCGTCGTAGCCCGGCGCAATCGCCCCTTTGGAAGAAAGGCCGTAGCATTGCGCGGCATTAAAGCTGCCCATCGAAATAGCCGTAATCGGATCGAGTCCATAGGCGATGGCAGCGCGGACGTTGAAGTCGATGCTGCCTTCTTCAATCAAATCATCGAGGTGCTTATCATCAGTGCAGAACAAGCAGCGGGAAGCATTTTGTTCAGTTACCGCCTCGAGCAAGGCGTTCAAATCTTTAGCAACCGAGCCCTCGCGCAGCATGACATACATGCCGCGTTCGATGCGCGCCAACGCTTCTTCTTTTGTCGTGCATTCATGGTCGGTCAGAATGCCGGCACTGCGGTAGACGTTGATATCATTTACAGAAAGCCCGGCGGCATGGCCATCGATTTGGCTGCTGAGCAGCAATTTATCGAGCATGGCGTTATCAGCGCTGAGGACCGCGGGGAAATCCATGACTTCCGCAAGCCCCAGGACGCGGCTGTTTGAAACGAATGGGCGCAAGTCTTCAGCACTTAATGCGGCACCGCTATTTTCAAAAGGCGTCGCCGGTACGCATGAAGGAAGCATGAACATGACATCGAGCATCGTGTCTGCCGAATCATCGAGCATAAAATCGATGCCAGCTGAACCGCGGACGTTGGCGATTTCATGCGGGTCAGTGATGACGGTCGTCACGCCATGAGGCAAGACGACTTGGGAAAATTGATGCGGCGTGACCATCGACGATTCAATGTGGACATGGGCATCAATGAGACCAGGGGACAAGAAGCGTCCGGCGGCATCGATTTCTTCAATTCCTTCATAGTCTCCGATTCCGACGATGGTGCCGTTTACAATGGCGACGTCGCCGGAAGACAGCTCTCTTGTAAAGACATTGACAATCCGGGCGTTGCGGATGACCAAATCCGCTTGGGTGGTTTTATTGGCGGCTTGGATGCGTGCCGTGAGCTGTTGCTTGTTCATGGTTATCAGGCTCCTTTAGAGGGTTCGGTGGGTTTAGAGCTCGTGGGAAAACGATGCATTGCCTAATTCTACAACTCCCTCCAGCGGAACACCAGTTAAAATTCTCCGGGTAATTGCTGATGGAATGCTTGAAGAAATGGGCGTATACTGTCGCTAAAGGAAGATTCAGAAAGGGGATGGCAGTAATGGACAATCGTTCCGAAGCTATTCATACCACAGCGGCGGCCATCACAATTGACGGTCCAGGCGGGGAAAGCTACATGGAAGACGGAGCATTTTCGACGCTTGTGTCCTTGCCGCGGGAAATGGGCGGCAAAGGTGAAGGTTTCAGCCCGGCCAAGTTTCTGGCGCTGAGCTGCAGCAGCAGCTTCAGTTTCACTATGGCAGACATCATGGAAGAAGCGGGGCTAGCGGGCAGGACCCGCATAAGCTGTAAAGTATCAATGATTCCGAATGCAACAGGCGGGGGTTCTGAGTTTGCGATGGCATTGGATGTATCGGTTAAAGGATTGGCTATATCGCAAGTACAGTCATTGGCGGATAGTGCATTTGAGCGATGCCCGTTTTCAAATGCAGTGAAAGGGAATGCTGAATTGAAGGTAAGCGTTGTGCCTTACGAAGAAAAAGAGCCGCCGATTTTTGAGGCGGACAGCAATTGGGCCATTTAAAAAGCAGAAAAGAAGAGCCGGTTCTGGACTTTAATGCATCCAGGATCGGCTCTTTTTGATGGGCCTAAGTTTAAGAAAGGATTTCGACATAGCCTTCCGAACCATTGACGCGGATGCGCTGGCCATCTTTGATCAGACGGCTGGCATTTTCGACGGCTACCACCGCAGGGAGGCCGTATTCCCGTGCGATGACCGCACCGTGGGTCATGAGCCCTCCCACTTCGGTCACGAGCCCTTTGGCGGAAACGAACAGCGGCGTCCAGCTCGGATCGGTAAACGCAGTGACGAGAATATCACCTTCTGCCAAAAAAGCGTCTTCCATCCGCATGATCACACGCGCGCGCCCTTCTACAATGCCGCTTGAAACGGCGATGCCCGGCAACGCACCTGCAGGCATATTTCCGGTATCGTATTCTCCTGTCAACACCTCACCTTCAGAAGTGATCAAGCGGGGCGGCACCATTTTGCTGTACTGCCGGTAAGCAGCTTTCCGGTCTTCAATAAGCCGGTAATCCACGTGGCCGGTATGGACAAGCTCCTGCAATTCATTGAAGAATAAATAATAGATATCCTCCCGTTCATGTATAGCCCCACGTTCCTGCAGCAAACGGGCTTCTTCCATCAACGCCTCTTTGTAAATGCCGTAGCGTTTGATAAAAGCGAATTTCGGATATTCCCGGAAACCGAGGTAATTGTCTAAGATCCGGATGCGGTTTTTCAATTTCTTGATTTTTCTTCTGCCACCGCGCTTCTGTTGTAGCCCGCTGACGAGCTCTTGTTCTTTCATCTCCGCTTTGAACTTGCCCTCCTGCAGCCGCGCCGCTTTTTCATTCGGCCGGAAATTTTGGATATTGCTGATGATGGCCGGCGCGAGAATAGCGGGCTGCTCCATCCATCGTGTCTGAGTGATATCGATTTCGCCGGCGCAGCGCATGCCGTATTTATCAAGGAATTCCCAGTATGCCGCACTGAACACTTTGCCGCCTTCGAGCTTTTGGAGCGCGCCGAAAAAGTCTTCTTTATCCGGATTCTCTAAAAAGCGGATGACGGCGGGTGAGTTGCGGGCAGCGTCTGCCACATCCAGCAAATCCAAGCCCATTTCAGAGGTGACGTTATCCGGAACGGATTGGGACAAGGTATCGCCCGCATTTTTTTCGCCGAGCCATTTCTCCATGTTCGCGTTGATCCACATCAGTGCGTAAATTCCGACCATGATGATGGCCAAACCTTGTGGATCGTAGACATTTTTCTTCAAATTCTCCTGGTCCCGCAATAGGAAAGCAATCAGTTCATCGCCGGAGAACAACCCGATTTGTTCAGCAGCCTGCCGAATGGAAGCCTCGTTTTTGGCAATAACTTTTTTTGCGATAGCCCGGTCATTCTGGAAGTAGACGTTGAATAATTCAAAAACGAATTTCCAGGAGAGCGCACCGGACCCAATTTTAAACGCTCTTTTGCCGCGTGGCAGCTGTTCTTTTCTTTTGGTGAAATCGGCAAGGGCATGATGCATCTTGATATCACTTTTGCGCATCGCATTGACGAGCATCTTCCTTCCGCTCCAGGAAGCCAAATCGTGGGAAATATCGAAATACAAGCGGCCGCCGATTGCATCCATCGGGATGTCCGGCATGAATCTGAAAAATGACATGCCCAGGGGATTGATGGGTGCTGTCATCATTTGCCGGTGGCCAATGGACATATAGAGGCGGAGCGCGCCGTCCTTTTTGGGCGGAAGCGGAAAAAGGGTGGTGATCGGGCGGCTTTGAAGAACGAATAGCTCTCCTTTATCAATGCACCATTCGATATCCTGGGGTGTATGGAAATGGGCTTCGATGAGCTTCCCGAGCTTTGCCAGCTTCAAAATCTCATTGTTCGGCAAAGCTTGGAGCTGCTGTTTGCCGTCTTCGACTGCCTGTTCTTGCGTGCCGCCGCCTGGAATCGGATAGACTGCGACTTTTTTTGTAGACACCGTTTTTTGAACGATTCCGCCGTTTTGGACTTTGTAATTATCCGCAGACACAACGCCAGATACCAAAGCTTCGCCAAGTCCGTAGCTGGCATCGATCGACAGCATTTTCCGATTTGATGAAACCGGATCCGCTGTGAATAAGATGCCGGACACTTGCGGGAAAATCATCCGCTGGACGATGACCGCAAGAAAAACGCTGCCATGCGCAAAGCCGTTTTGGCTTCGGTAAATAGCAGCGCGCTCCGTGAAAAGAGAGGCCCAGCAGCGGCGGACCGCGTGCAGAATCTCTTGGGATCCTTTGATATTCAGATAGGTGTCTTGTTGGCCGGCAAACGAGGCGGAAGGCAAATCTTCGGCGGTTGCGCTTGAACGCACAGCGTATTCACCGTGCTCGCCGTATTCTGCAAGGCGGCGCACGATTTCTTTTTGGATGTCCTCCGGAATTTCGGCCGCTTCGATCAATCCACGCACTTTCCCGGCTGCGCTGCTGATGCCGGCAAAATCATCGGCAAGGCACGCCGAGAGGCCTTCGATCGCTTTACGGATTTCCGGGTTTTCGGTGATGATTTTTTTGAATGCCGCCGCTGTAACGCAAAAACCTGGAGGCACCGCCACTTCGGGAATCTTAGCCAGTACACCGAGGTTCAATCCTTTGCCGCCGACAAGCGGCAAGTCCTTGTCAGTAATATCGTGAAAATCCAATATATAATTTCGCAAAATAGCCGTCCCCTTTCTATTTTGTCTAATCGAATTTATAGATTTTCATTAGCAGAAACATTAAACCAGCCGTTTTCCAGCAATCGAACGTGCGGCGTGGATGCCGCTTGCTGCTGCGCCGATCGTGCCGCCGCCAGGGAAAATATGATCTCCGCAAAGGTAAAGGCCGGAGATTCCCGAACGGTGTGAAATGGAGTTGAATAAAGCGGAATCGAGCGTTTGCGGAAAACCGCCGACATAGCCGTTCGGCCTGCCGGTAAAACGTTCCCAAGCCTTCGGCGCCCCTTTTTCAAGATGGACGATGGCGTTCTGGAAACCCGGAATCTGCTCTTCGATTGCACCCAGCATCTTCGCGGTCAAAGTTCTGCGGGTGGATTTGTATTTTTCCTTGTTGTCCCAATGGCGTGCTTCTGAATGCGTAGAAACAGTCACCGTGCGAAATCCTTCAGGAGCCCGCAGCCGATCTTCCGCATGCGAAGAAGACATGAAGAAATGCTGCCCTTCTGCCATGCCGCCGCCTGTGGAAATCTGCCGGAACAAGGGCAGGGGTGCCGCCAGTTTCGATTCATCAACGGCAATGTAAAGCGTCAGCGTCGTCCAGGTTTCGCTTTGAATGCCTTCAGCGAGCGGCTTCTTCAATTGCTTCATGAGTTCTGGCGGCAGCATCTGCGGCAACAACTGGATCGGTGCATTGACAATTACGGCATCCGCTTCATAGCCATTGCCGCGGTGATCGATTGCGTGCCAGCCGCTTTCACTTTTTTCGAGTTTAAGGACTGTCCGCCTTTTCTTCAGGACACCGTTATTTGCGGCCAGGCTGTCCGCCATGATTTCAGCGAACCGGTAAAGCCCGCCCGGTACATAAAAAGCGCCTTCGTGGTAAATATCAAGCGCTGTTGCGGCGAGAAGATAAGAAACATCCTCGCTGCCGGTCTGCATGCTGTCGATCAACAAGCCGTCCAGCATATGGCGGAAAGGCTGGAGCTGTGCCAGGCCATGGTGCGCTAAGCGCTGCCCGAGTGTCTGGTTCAGAAAGGGCAGCAGTTTGACATGTACCGGCCGGACAGCGGCAGCGAGATAGGCCCATTCTTTAGGTGTCGAAGGAGGCAAGGAAGGGAGTGGACCCATCAAAGTCCGGACAACCGCAGCAGTTTGTTGGATTTCCCGATAGAAAGAACGAATCTGTTTGTCGTATTCCGGGAAATGCGACGCAATGCCGTCAACATGGAGCTTTCTGTCCTTTAGGAACTCGTAAGTCGCTTCAGGATGAACCATTTCCATGACATGTTCGAGCGGTTCGATCGCCAGCGGCGCCTCCAGGAAACGAAAGATCCGTTCGTGGATGCCGCCTGCTTCCAGTCCCATTCCGAGCGTTGCGCCAGCGGGAAACAGGAATTTATGGCGCTTGAATTTGCCGGCACAGCCGCCGAGTTCTGAAGATGCTTCCAGCAGGGTGACTGTATCGCCATTCTTTGCAAGCAGGGATGCTGCTGTGAGGCCGCCGATTCCAGCGCCGATCACCAATATTTTTTTGCCCATCCAGAACCCTCTTTTCCTTTTCAAGTTTTGGCGGGTTCTTCACGCCTGAACGAAGTATCGTATATTTAATAAAATAACATAATAATTATAAAAAGTAATTTTTGAAATTTTTTTGTTTTTATAAATTCTGATTGCGCTTACATTGTTATAGTGGCAAAATAACTAATAGATTAAAAAGTGAGGAGAGAAAGCATGAAAAAACATCAAGAGATACATACACCATTCTTTCTGGCAATCATTCCTTTATTGGTGATGATTACTGCAATGGCAGTCACAATCATTAAATTTGGAGGCAGCCCCCACATCCCGCTATTGATCGGAACCGCCACTGCAGCGATTATCGCTTGGCGCCTCGGATACAAATGGGACGATATTGAAGAAGGGGCTTATAAAGGCATCCGGCTTGCACTGCCAGCGATTCTTATCATCATACTTGTCGGCATGATCATCGGTTCTTGGATTGGCGGGGGAATAGTCGCTACAATGATTTTCTATGGCTTGAAACTGATTACGCCTTCTCTGTTTTTAGTAACCATCTGCATGATTTGTGCAATCGTCACTTTGGCCATCGGAAGTTCATGGTCAACAATGGGCACAATCGGCGTTGCGGGCATGGGAATCGGCTTGAGCATGGGAATTCCAGCCGCAATGGTTGCTGGCGCAGTTATTTCAGGATCGTATTTCGGTGACAAAATGTCTCCGCTTTCCGATACGACAAACTTAGCGGCCGGCATTACGGGCACTGACCTGTTTGAGCACATCAAGCACATGATCTACACAACCATACCAGGTTTATTAATTGCCCTTATCGCTTATTTCTTCCTTGGACGCAAATTTGGCGGGTCCGCTGTAGACTCAGGCGAGATCAACGCTATCCTGTCGACGCTCGACAGCAATTTCACTATTTCACCGTGGCTTCTGCTTGTGCCGCTCGCGGTTGTCGTTATGGTCGCGAAAAAAGTTCCGGCAATGCCGGCTTTGGCAATCGGCGTATTTCTGGGATGGCTTTGCCACGTAATCGTTCAAGGAGGAAATGTAGGCGACGCTGTCAATACTCTCCACGATGGATTTGCCATCACTACAGGCAATGCAATGGTTGATGATCTCTTCAACCGCGGCGGCATCGATTCGATGATGTTCACCGTTTCCCTGACAATTGTTGCCATGGTTTTCGGCGGCATCATGGAGCAGGTCGGCATGCTTCAATCAATCGTCAACCAAATTTTAAAAGTGGCGCGCACTGCAGGCAGCCTTATTGCTGCCACAGTGGTTTCTGCGTTCTTCACAAACGTCACCGCTTCTGAACAATACATCTCAATCTTGCTCCCGGGGCGCATGTACGCAAAAGCTTACCGGGATAAAAAGCTCCATTCGAAAAATCTGTCTCGCGCTTTGGAAGACGGAGGGACCATCACATCTCCGCTGGTTCCTTGGAACACGTGCGGTGTCTTCATACTTGCGACATTAGCGGTGCACCCGTTCGCGTATGCACCTTACGCCATTTTAAACTACACGGTGCCGATCATATCGATCATTATGGCTTTCCTGGGCATCAAAATAGAATACCTCAGCGACGAAGAAATCAAAGAACTCGAGCACAAAGAAGCCCTTCAGCTTAAAGGCGATCAAGCGGCTGCCTCGGGAACGGTAACAACATAAAAAGGGAACGGCGGCAGCTTAGGCTGCCGTTTTTTTTATGTCTATGAATAAGATTTCTGCAAATAAAAGGAGGGTCTTTAAAGAAAAAATTAGTATTTTAAGAGGCTGGATGGGTTGTTTTTATCAAAATTAAAGGGTTTATTACTAAAATAAAAGAAATTTATAAAAAATTCAGACTTTATCACTTGCATAATTTTTGTAGATGTATTATAAATAAGGTGTACAAATGTTATACAAATACTATACAGGAAAAGGAGAGGAAAAAATGAAGAAAATTTTTGCTTTACTTTCACTCGCTTTGCTGCTCGCCATGACGTTAGTGACAGGGGTCTCTGCAGATTCACACACGGCTAAAGTCCGGATCGTCCACGCTTCACCGGATGCTCCAGCGGTAGATGTATACGTAAACGGGGATGCGGCATTGGAAAATGTTCCATTCAAAGCGGATTCCGGCTATTTGGATCTGCCGGCAGGCACACATGATGTAGAAGTTTTTGCAACAGGCACAGCGTATGAGGAAGGTGCAGGGGTGCTGCGTGCAGACCTCACGATTGAAGCAGGAAAAGCCTATACAGTTGCAGCTGCCAATACAGTGGATGCACTTGAATTTGTAATAGCGGAAGATTCAATGGAAGTAACAGCAGGTAAAACGAAAATCCGCGTCGGCCATTTGTCGCCGGATGCTCCAGCAGTTGATGTTGGATTAATCGGTGGGGATGCCGTATTCAGCGGAGCAGAATTCCCGGGAATCACGGATTACACTGAATTGGATGCTGGCACATACGATTTGGAAATCCGTTTGCCGGATGGAACTCAGGTTCTGCCATTAGAAGGAACAGAACTGGCAGCTGATACAGTTTACAGCGTCTTCGCTGTCAACACAGTTGATTCGATTGAAGTTCTGGCATTAGTGGATTACGAAGCGGCAGGATCGCCGGACGGCATGCCGACAACTGGATTAGGAACACCTAACCAGGCACAAACTCCATGGTTGTTGATCGGTGGTACACTTGCATTGTTTGCAATCAGTGGACTGGTGTGGAGAAAACGATTTCAAGAATAGGTTTCTGTTGATGCTCGTCCTCCTTGGCGTCCTTGCCGGCTGCCAAGAAGTGGAGGATGAAGTAAGCGTACGCACTGAAAACGTCGGATTTGCCGCTGAACAGACTGAAAAAGTGGAAGTGAATGTGAAAGCGGCAGAACCAGCAGGGGAGCCCGCTGGCGAGCCTGCAAAAAATCCGATCAATCTAAGCACGCGGACAGGCATCGCACCTGAGTCATTGAAGATTCCCGCTATCGGAGTCGATACGTCGGTGCAGCATCTCGGAACCACTGAGACCGGGGAAATGGCTGTGCCGGACAATATTGATGAAGTCAGCTGGTTTTCCCCCGGCTATCAGCCCGGCCAAAACGGCCGCGCTGTCATAGCCGGGCATGTTGATGGCGTTGACGGGCCCGCTGTATTTTGGGATCTGTCTGAGCTGCAGCCGGGAGATGAGATTACAGTAGAAGGAGAAGGGCGCCAATTGATCTACAAAGTCCACACGATGGAATCCGTCCCGCTGGATCAAGCGGACATTCCAAAAATCTTCGGCTATTCCTCTTCTCCGGAACTGGTGCTGATCACTTGTTCCGGCACGTACGACTTTGACAGGGGGACACGGGAGGAACGGCTCGTAGTCTATGCGAGCTATGCTGGAGAATAACCGCAAAGGCGATTTCACACTTCTTTATTGAAGAATGTGAAGTCGTCTTTTTTATGTGTGAATAAACGAAATCGTGTTTTCATTAAATCAGGGAGACGTTTATAAAATCTGCAAAAGGAAATAGGTAGGGTATAGAAGGTTAGGGGGACTGAGCAATGGAAATCCGCATCAAATGGGGCTATAAAACGCCGAAAGGGACGGAGACAGTTTTCCATTCCGAAGAAATGCCAGCCGCCAAAGCGCTGCTTCTGGCTGAAGATCTGGAGCGCACCGGAAGAGCCAAAAATCTGTCGTTCATCGATCGCTATGACAGCAATTGGTCATTGAAAGAACTGAAAAAGTATTTGAAAGGCATCGAAACAGAACCCCATAACATCAAGGTCTATTTTGATGGCGGCTTTAATCCGGGCACAAACGCATCAGGGCTCGGCTGCGCTATCTATTACGAACAAAACGGGAAGTTCTACAGGCTGCGGCGCAATGCCGCTGCAGCAGAGCACCTGTCGAATAATGAGGCGGAATATGCAGCGTTGTATTTAAGCCTGCAGGAATTGGAATTGCTGAATGTCCATGACATGCCTGTGCACTTTATAGGCGATTCCAAAGTGGTCATCAACCAGATGGATGGAGACTGGCCAGTCATTGAAGTCAACTTGGCAAAATGGGCGGACCGCATTGACGGCAAGATGAAGAAACTCGGCATCCAGCCGGAATACGAACTGGTGCCTCGGAAAAACAACGCAGAAGCCGATCAGTTGGCGACACAGGCATTGAATGGCATCAACATCACAGGCACGATTGAAATTGTAGATGAACAATAAAAAAAGCAGGGCAGCCAATTCGGCTGCCTGCTTTCATGTAGTAGAAAATAAATATTTTCTGTTATTTAAAGAATCAAAAGTCATTTCCTCTTAGGTATACCGGATTCTGCGCTCCATGCGGACGCTTTCCGCGGACGAAGCGCTGAGCCTCCTCGTCGCAAGCTCCTTCGGGGTCTCATCACTCCGTTCTTCCGCAGGAGTCGCCGCATTGCGCTCCGAACCCTTGAGAGATTGCTTACGAAGAGCGGATTAGTTGGTTACTCTCTTTAATGAGAGCCACATACTAACAACCGGTCTGGCCACGAAGACTCCTGTGGGACAGCGAAGGCTGAAGACCCCGCAGGAACGTCAGTGACGAGGAGGCTGAAGCTGAGCCCACGGAAAGCGAAGTGGCTAGACCGGTTGTGGTCTACACAGTTTTTCATTTTGAATAGATTTTGTCTACAGTCTGAAAGCAGGGCAGCCAATTCGGCTGCCCTGCTTCTTTTCAATTCTTATAAGGTTTTTCGTCAAGATCATGGTAGGTCAACGGGTAGCCCATCGACACCCATTCAGAGCGATGGGACGCATCCAATTCGGTCAGTCCTTTTTCGGCGGGATCGAGGCCGGCGTTCGGACTTTCTTTCCGGTCTGAACTTTGGCTGAAGTTCGTGTCATGATCCGGGTAGACCCAGAATTTTTTTCCGCGTTTTTTAATATAATTCACCAATAGGAAAGCACTGGCGCACGAGGCGCACGCAAGAAATACACTTTTTTTATCCATTTGCTGTTCCTCCGTTCAATAGGCGTGTTGCTATTAAATTCCCGATTACCTGAAAGTTAACCATTTTAAATCGAAACAGGAAGAATACAAATCATTTTAAACGGATTGCATATCGCGTTGTTCAACTAATGCGACCGCTTCAACGACCGCGTGGCGGTTGATGTTCAAGATGTCGCAAGGGCGTCCGATCACTTCGATCTTGCCTTCTTTCAGCTTGACGATGCGGTCTGCAATCGCGTGCGCGTCATTCTCATCGTGTGTCACGAAGACAGATGTAATGTCGGCTCTTTTAAGGATATCACGCAACTCTTTACGGATTTTCCCTTGCAGTTCGGCATCCAAGTTGCTGAAAGGTTCGTCCAGCAGGATAAGATGCGGTTTCGGGGCAATCGCACGCGCAATCGCAACGCGCTGCTGCTGTCCGCCGCTCAGCTGGTAAGGATAGCGATCTGCGAAGCCTTCTAGTTCCACCAACTCCAGGACTTCCTGCAAACGTTCCTGCTTCGCCGCTTTTTTGAAGCGGAACAAGCCGAACATGATGTTTTCAGCGACCGTCATGTGCGGAAACAATGCGTAATCCTGGAATACCATGCCGATTCCCCGTTTTTCCGGCTGCAAGAATTTCTTTTCATCAAAGATGACGGTGTCTTGAATGTTGAAAGAACCATCTTCCGGTTTTTCCAAGCCGGCGAGTAAGCGCAGCACGGTGCTTTTGCCGCTGCCGCTCGGTCCGAGGATCGAAATGACTTCACCTTTTTCGATCGTCATGGAAAATTGGTCTAAAGCTGCAGTTTTTGTATTGGAATAGGAGAAACACACGTTATCGATGGAAATAAACATATCATTTAGGCTCCTTTTCGATGAATTTATAAAAGACGATAATGGAAAGTGCGCTGATCCCAATGATGAGCAATGAAGCTTGGGATGCTTCCATGATCTTTTCGTCACTGGCGTATTGGAATACTTTCGTTGATAAGGTATCAAAATTGAATGGCCGCAAAATCAATGTCAGCGGTATCTCTTTCAAGATGTCGATGAAGACGATGATGAACCCGCTGATGATTGCGCCTTTGAGCATTGGGACATCGACTTTGAAGAATGTCTTTGTGATGCCCATTCCGAGAAGCCGTGAAGCGTCGCGGAAGTTCGTGCCGATTTTGTCATATCCGGACTCGATCGAATTATAGCCGATAGCAAAAAAACGAATGATGTAAGCGGATATTAACATGATTAAACTTACACTCAATACTAAAGTCGTGTCAAATCCAAGAGCTTGGTAGACAGGCGCAAGTGAGCGGTCAAGGCCGATAAATGCCGTTACCACAGCTACGGCAATGACTGCACCGGGAATGGAATAGCCCAGTATGCTCAAGCGCGGCAGCAGTTTAGCCATCTTGCCGTGGACGAGACGGCCGAAATTCCCGACGATTAATGCAAATGCGATGATGACTGTCGCTGCGATTCCGGCGACCAACACCGAATTTCTTACATAGGACATGAATTCTTCCATGGGAATCGTGCCGAAAGTCAAAATCGTCCAGTCTACCAATTGGATGACAGGAATGAAGAATCCAAGGCTCAGAATCACCAATCCGAAGCCTGTGGCGGCCGCCGCTTTCCAGCCGGTCAGCTGTATAAGCGGCAATGGGCGGACTTTAGTGGTCGAGTAGCTGTATTGGCGCCGTCCGCGCAGCAATTTCTCAATCATCAGAACCAGAATGACAAAGCCCATAAGTGAAGCGGCCAGTTTGATGGATGTCTCAATGTCTCCCAGCCCGAACCAGGTTTGGAAGATCGCTGTGGTGAATGTCTGGATGCCGTAATACTTCACGACTCCATAATCATTCAGTACTTCCAGCACGACCAAACTTGCACCGCCGATGATGGAAACTCGGGAGATGGGCACCACAACACGGAAGAAAGTGCCCCATGGGCCTTTTCCAAGCACCCGTGACGTTTCGATCAACGATGCGGATTGCTGGGACAGGAAAATTCGTGTAATTGTATAGACATATGGGTACAAGAAGATCGTATAAATGAAAATTGCACCCGGCAAATTCATAATGTCAAAATGGGAGGGGTTCACTTCCATCCCGAATCGGTCGCGCAGCGTCGTCTGGATGACGCCGGTATAATTGACGATCCCATGATACGTGTAAGCGCCGATAAAAGGCGGGATGGAGAGGGGCAAAATCAAAGCCCATTTCAAAAAATTCCGCAAAGGGAATTGGTATTGGGCGATCAGCCACGCCAGGCTCAACCCGATGGAAATGGTTAAGACAGCAGTAGCCACAACCAGAATCAGAGAGGTGGATACGAAGGACCAAAGAACGTGTTCCTTCATGTGCGCCCAGTTTTCGTTTGTCGGAGTGAAGATTCCGCCGACAATGGTCAAATTCGGCAAAAACAGAAGCGCCATGATGGCTACTGCCGAAAAGGTCCACACATTGATATTTTTTAAACTTCTTTGCATCTTCCAAACACCTCTCTATTCCAATCGCAAGAAATCCCGTGCTGCGAGGAGACGCAACACGGGGATTCAGTTTATTATTTCCAGCCGACTTCGTTGAAGATCAAAATCGCTTTTGAGTTGTTTGTTCCAAGAGCCGACAATGGAATGTCCTGCTCTTTAAACTCGCCCCATGATTTCAGCAATTCTGTCGCTTCCACTGATTCGTTTACAGGATATTCATAATTCGCTTCTGCAAATGTTCCTTGTGCTTCAGGAGCAGACAAGAACTCAAGCAATTTGATTGCGTTGTCTTTGTTCTTAGCTGATTTTACCACACCCGCGCCGCTGACGTTCACATGTGTGCCTGTAGTTTCCTGGTTCGGGAAGAAGATGCCAAGGTTTTCAGCAACTTTCACTTCTTCAGGGTCTTCAGAGTTCAGCATTTGACCCAAGTAATACGTGTTCATGATCGCGATATCGCCAACACCGGCTGCGATCGCTTTCGCTTGGTCGCGGTCTCCGCCTTCAGGATCGCGTGCAAAGTTGTTGACCATGCCAGCTGCCCATTCTTTCGCTTTTTCTTCGCCGTCAATTTCGATGAATGAAGCCAGCAATGACTGGTTATAAACATTCTCGGATCCGCGGATCAAAATGCGGCCATTCCATTTGTCTTCCGTCAACGCTTCATAAGTCGACAATTCTTCCGGTTTCACCGTGTCTTTATTGTAAACCATTACGCGTGCGCGTTTTGTCAGGCCGTACCACATTTGGTCTGTATCCTGGAAGTTCTCAGGAATTTGTTCGTCCAGCAAGTCGCTTGAAACAGCCTGGAACAAACCATCGTCTTTAGCGCGGAACAAACGTCCAGCATCCGCAGTCAGGAATAGGTCGGCTTCAGTAGCATCGCCTTCACGCTTGATGCGCTCAAGCAATTCATCCGCTTCGCCTTTGATCAAGTTGACTTTAATGCCTGTTTCTTCTTCGAATTTCTTGTAAAGCTCATCATCCACGTCATAATGGCGTGCTGTATATAAATTCACTTCTTTACTTTCTGTATTTTCAGGTGCATCGCCTTCTGACGATTCGTTGCCAGCTTCCTGGTTTCCGCAAGCTGATAATAGAAGAAGCATCAAAACTAGTGCAGCATATAGCATTTTTTTCATGTCTGTCTCTCCCTTTGATTGTTGTTTGAATCCAAATGAAAATGATTCTCAATATCGATTATAGGGGAATGAGAACGTTTGTCAACCGCATAAATTAAAATAGTTAAGGCGATTTAAAGAAAAGTTATTGAAACTGTACACAGCGATAATCAGAATTTCGGCAAGTCGTTGACGAGGGTGATAAACGAGCGCGAAATGTATGGAACATAGCGGTTTTTGGCCATGATAATCCCGAGGCGCCAAGGGAAGGTGCGGCTCAGCGACAAAGTTTTGAACGGTCCGTCTTGAACGCGGTCGCAAATCAGTTTTGGCATCAGCGTGACTCCCAGGTTCTTTTCGACCATGCCGACGATGAAATCCCATTGCGAACTTTCATACGCGACTTTCGGATTGAAGCCCTCGCTCAGGCAAAAGTCGATGGTTTTGCTGTTCAATGTAAATTCCTTACTTAATAGAAGGAAAGGGTCGTTTTTGAAATCGGCCAAGTCGACGATTTCACGGTTAGCCAATGGGTGCGATTCATGGACGAGCAACTTGATTTCCTGTTCAACGAAAGGAATGACATCAAATTTTTCAGCATCGACTGGCAGCATGACAAACCCAAGGTCCACGGCGCCTTCCAATACTTTCTGTTCCACTTTGCGTGCGCCGTATTCAGCGATTTCGACTGTGACATCCGGATAGATGCGCTGGAATTCAGCGATGATTGTCGGGAAAAACAAGGTGCTGATGACAGGGGGCAAGCCGATTCTTATTTTTCCTTTCTTTAAATGCATGACGTCGTATAAAGAAGCGGATAAATCATCCAGGCTATTGACGATTTTTGTTGCCTGTCCATAAACGACTTCGCCGGCATCCGTCAAAGTGATTTGGCGGGCTGATCGGTCAAACAGCACAACATCCATTTCATCTTCCAAATTCTTGACCATTTTGCTCAAGGTCGGCTGGGTGACGTGGAGGGCGAGTGCGGCTTTCGTAAAGCTTTTATGTCTGGCTACTTCTATAAAATACTTGAGTTGGCGAATGTCCATTTGATTGCCCCTTACTTATAACTATTTATTATAGAATATATAGTTTTTATTCATTTTACCTATTCAGTGATGCATTGTACACTAAAAAAAGCCGCTCGCGTCTAAATATTGTGACAAATATTTGGATTTTTTTCTTAGACAATCAGTAAGCGCTTTCACTTTGGATGGCGCGCAGATGGCTGATATAGGGGTAAGGCCATGTTAGCGGCAAGCACAAAAGAAAAAGGGGGAAATAAAATGTTCAGTATGATCGGTTTAATCGGAGGTTTGGCGTTGCTCATTTTCTTGACAATGAGAGGCACGAACTTGTTGATTGCAGGCCCGTTGAGTGCATTGGTCGTTGCGTTGTTCAGCAGCTTGCCATTGTTCCCGCAGATGGTCGGAGAAGGGGAAGTAAACTTTTTAGGAAATTATATGACGGGGTTTTCGGGATTCATCACAGCTTGGTTCCCGATGTTCCTGCTTGGAGCGATTTTCGGTAAATTAATGGAAGACAGTGGGGCGGCAGACAGCGTATCACGCTGGCTGGTCGGCAAATTCGGCATCAAGCGTGCAGTGCTGGCGATTGTCATCGCCTGTGCAGTCTTGACATACGGTGGAGTGAGCTTGTTCGTTGTAGCATTCTCGGTATACCCGATGGCGCTTAGCTTGTTCAAACAAGCAGATCTTCCACGCCGTTTCATTCCGGCGGCATTGGCGCTTGGTTCAGTAACATTCACGATGACTTCAGCCGGTTCTCCGGAAATCCAAAACTGGATCCCGATTGAATTTTTGGGCACTAGCCCTTACGCTGGCTGGGAAGTCAGTATCGTTGTTGCAGTCTTCATGGCGGTATTCGGCTATTGGTGGCTGAAACGCATGATCAGCAAAGCGGTCAATAAAGGCGAACGTTTCGAGTCGCGCAAAACGGATCCGGTGGTACCAGAACGCAATTTGCCAAACCCGATCATGGGCTTGATTCCGTTGCTGGTGGTTCTTGTTGTTTCTTTCATTTTCCATGATTCATTGAAAACATCCGCTTTGGTTATCGCATTGCTTGGCGGGGTTCTTGCAACATACATTTTGAACAGAACACATTTCCAGGATCTTGGCAAAGCATTGACTGATGGAACGATCGGCGCGTTGATCGCGATCGGCAACACGGCAGCGGTTGTTGGCTTCGGCGGCGTTGCAAAAGCCGTTCCAGCGTTCCAGACAGCAGTTGACGCCATGACGAACATCCCGGGCAGCCCGCTGATTGGCGGCGCAATTGCGGTCAGCGTCATCGCCGGCATCACCGGTTCATCTTCAGGCGGCCAGGCAATCGCATTGCCGTTATTGGCGCCGCATTACTTGGATCTTGGCGTTAATGCAGAAGCGCTTCACCGCACAATTTCGATTTCTTCCGGCGCATTGGATTCATTGCCGCATAATGGTTATGTTGTAACGACGATCCAAGGTATCTGTGGCGAGACGCATAAAGCGGCTTACGGTTCAGTGGGGGCTGTGACGGTTATTGTACCGCTTCTCGGTACGATCATTGCAATCGTCCTGTTCTCATTCGGTATGGGAATCTAATATATAGTGGAGGTCATTCGGATGGTTGAAAACAAAGTAGTATTCATCACTGGTGCCGCGAGCGGCATCGGCTATGAAATCAGTGCCGATTTCGCAAAAGCCGGCGCAAAGATTGTGCTGACGGATATCAATGAAGAAGCGGTGCAAAAAGCTGCAGATACATTGAAAAGCCAAGGCTATGAAGCAATCGGCTTGAAAGTCGACGTAACGAGCGAAACAGAACTTGAAGGGGCAATCAAGAAAACGGTTGAGACTTATGGATCGTTGGACGTCCTGATCAATAATGCAGGCATGCAATTTGTTTCGCCGATTGAAGAATTCCCGACAGAAAAATTTGAGTTATTGGTGAAAATCATGCTTGTTGCGCCGTTCGTTGCAACAAAACATGCATTCCCAATCATGAAAAAACAAGGCAACGGCCGCATCATCAACATGGCATCGATCAACGGCCTTGTCGGTTTCGCAGGCAAAGCGGCTTATAACAGCGCGAAGCACGGCGTAATCGGCTTGACGAAAGTCGCTGCGCTTGAAGGCGCAGAGCATGGCATTACAGTGAATGCGATGTGCCCGGGCTATGTGGATACACCGCTTGTCCGCAATCAGCTGAGCGATTTGGCGAAAACGCGCAATGTTTCGTTGGACAAAGTGCTGGAAGAAGTCATCTATCCATTGGTGCCGCAAAAACGCCTACTGTCCGTGCAGGAAATTTCAGATTACACGATGTTCCTGGCAAGCGATAAAGCGTCAGGCATCACGGGCCAGGCTGTCGTCCTTGACGGCGGCTATACAGCCCAATAAACAAAGACGAACCCGCCAGGCAAATGCCTGGCGGGTTTTTAATCGAGAAAATTATCGGTGATGCCGAGGAACAGCCGCGCTTGTTCAACATTGGGCGCGTGTCCTGAACGCTTGAATTCCATGTATAATGCGTCCGGAATCCTTTGTGCGGTCTCACGTCCTTTTGCGGGCGGATTCAATCTGTCATGCGAGCCGCTGATGACCAGTGTTTCTGCTTGGACTTTTGAAAGCGCTGGGCGGAAATCAAAGTCGGCTAAAGCAGCTGATGCGATGCTTTGTTCACGGCCTGTCAGCCCTTCGCTGTTTTCAGCCGTCTTCTCAAGCCATCGGTCGACTTTCTCCTGGTCATGGAACATGAACTTGGAGGATTTTTGGAGCTTCTCAACAATGTTCAGCCCTTGGAATTCCTCCTCATAGCGGTCGAACAGCTCTTCCATCGAAGATTTTTCACCATGGGATTTGGTTGCAACCAGAACGAGCTTTTCAATCCGTTCCGGCATTTCGATGGCGATGCCTTGGGCGATATAGCTGCCCATCGATACGCCGATTACAGAAAGCGATTGGAAATTCAAATGGCGGATGAGAGCAGCCGCATCCTGAATATGGTCATCAAGTGTATAATTTGGCGGCTTAGTGGATTTGCCATGGCCACGTGCATCTGGCGCAATGACCCGGAATTTCTTTTTAAAAAAATTTATTTCCCGGTAGAACATAGCGTGGCTGCTGGTCAGGCCATGCAAAAGAAGCAGCGGCGGCCCTTCCCCGATGTCTTCGTAGTAGATATCCAAGCCGTCTGAGTTGAAATAAGGCATTAGGCTTCTTCCTTTCGATGTCGATAATGGTCTTTACCCTTAATAGAAGCAATTAATCCAGAGGGAGGGGGAGCGGACTGCGCTTTTTATGTTGCAAGCGTCCATTCTTTTAATGAATTAATTTTCTGAAAACTGACTCTTTCCATTAGACACTTGCCGTCTAAAAATGGTTTAGTAGAGAGGATGGAGAATGTATGGAAATTGTTAAACAAAGGGGAGCGATTAAATGAAAGTTACTGAAACTGAATTTCCAATCCAAGCTGTCAGGGAGCAATTTCCGGCACTGAAACGTACATACCACGGAAAAAGCGTGGCGTATTTCGACGGGCCTGGAGGCTCACAAGTCGTTAAATCGGCCATCGATGCCATTGCCGGCTATATGGAGCGCGGGGGTGCGAATCTCCACGGCTCTTTCCCGTCAAGCTGGGAGACCGAAGAAACGATCGCTGGATCAAAAGACGCGGTTGCAGACTTTTTGAATGTCCAGCCCAATGAAGTCGCCTTTGGCGCAAACATGACAACGTTGACAATTGCCATCGCAAATGCGCTCGGCAAACAATTTGAAGCGGGCGATGAGATTGTCGTCACGGAAATGGACCATCGAGCCAACGTCGATCCATGGCTGATGATGGCGCAAGACCGTGGATTGAACGTCCGTTGGATTCCTGTGGATACGGATGCGCTGACGCTTGACCTGAACGATTTGGATCAATTGATCAACGAAAAGACCAAAGTCGTAGCGGTCGGACTGGCGTCGAATGCCGTCGGAACGATTGTTGACATCGAGCCAATTGTCCGGCGCGCAAATGAAGTCGGCGCTTTGGTAGCGGCGGATGCTGTCCATGCAGCTCCACATATGGCATTGGATCGGGAGAAGCAGGGCATTGATATCCTTTTATGTTCAGCTTATAAATTTTTCGGGCCGCATGTCGGCATCGCAGCAATACGCGAAAATATTTTCAAAAACTTGAAGCCGTATAAACTCGTCCCGTCGCCGGATTCTTATCCGGATAAGCTGGAAACAGGCACGCAAAACCACGAAGGAATTGCGGGCATCCGTCCGGCCATCGAGTTTTTTGCAAGCTTCGGCGAAGGGGAAACACGCCGCAGCCGCATCTTGAATGGCATGGAACATCTCGAAGCCTACGAAAACAGTTTGGCAAAGCGTCTGCGTGATGGTTTACGGAAGATGGATAAAGTGACGTTGTTTGAAGCGGCTCCGGAAGTTCCAAAAACACCGACTATCGCATTTCAAGTGGCCGGCACTAATCCAGCTGATGTCTGCAAAATCATGGCCGAGCAGCACAGCATCTTTTTGGCATCCGGCCATTTCTACGCATCAACACTGGCGGAGCGGCTCGACATCAACAAATCAGGCGGCTGGATCCGCGCAGGGCTCGCACCGTATAACACAGCAGAAGAAGTGGACAGGCTTTTAACTGCGGTTGCGGCGTTATAGAAAGGGATCATTCTTTTAGCTGAATCATCCATTTTTTGATAAGTTACGCTAAATATGTTATGGTTGCTACGCACCGAATTAATGGATTCTACGAGACTTTCTTTAGTCAATTTCCAGAAGAAAGCAGGGATAGACTATGAAATTCGACAGCATCCTGGAACTCTTGAAGACAATCAGTTTTTATAATACCGTTGGCATCACCCAGACATTTGCAAAAGATGGCGAAGATTACTTGATCGCTAAATCTGCGGGCAATTCCACTTCCATTGTTGTCACATGCATCGCGACACAGGAATCTACGATTTATGAGGATATAAAAACAGCTGCTGAAGCGATTGAAAGTAAGATCCATGATTATTCCACCGTCACGTAAAACTTCTGGATATCCAGAAGTTTTTCTTTTTTTGTCAAGATGGTGGTACAATACATTAATAAGCTTTTCCCGAAACGGAAATGAACAAAAGGAGAATGAATTTTTTGAGTCAACAATTTAACACGAACCTGCCTGAAAACTACGCCGAATTGAAAAGAGCCGCAAACCGCACAGCGAACTGGAAAGAACGTTTGGCTGCAGTCGAGGAGCTTGGAAATTATAAGCACAAACAGACGATCGACGTCTTATTGCACCGTCTGGAAAATGATCCGGTATATCACGTACAGGAAGCTGCATTTGAAAAACTGGTCGACCTTGGCGAAGATGTTGAAATGCCGCCACGTAGAAAGTTCGACTTGATCAAAGACACCTCGAAAGTTTTAGTGCGCATCAAAAAAAGCTTGCCGCGCGACCACAGCTACGAAGATTTCAAAGTGAAGCTTCAGAAAATGCGCGTCGACATCTATGACACTTATAAAGGTGACAAAGGTGATGACTTCGACCGCTGGCTAGAAGATACTTGGAAGTCGATTCCAGGGAAGTAAATGCAAAAACGCCTCGCAGCTATTCGCTGCGAGGCGTTTTTTTATTGTGCATCAATCCGGCAACAGGATTTCGCCTTGGCCCATTAGGACGGAAATGCCGCCGATTTTCACTTGCTTGAATGTTCCGGCCGATTCGGTGACCGTAATATCGATGAAACTTGGGCGTTTCATCTCGAAGCCCTGTTCACTTCGAATCCGATAAATGCCGCTGGAATTATGGGGTACTGCTCCGTAGGCTACCAAATAAGCGCCCAATGGCCCGCCTGCCGCTCCAGTGGCCGGATCTTCCGCGATGCCCATGGCCGGGGCGAACATCCGGCTATGGACCGTAGACTGCCTTTCTTGTGTTTCGGTTGTGAAAACAAAAATGTTCTGGGTGGCCGGATCTTTGCTGAAATGCCGTTCCCAGATATCCGTCCGGAAATTGATCCTGCGCATGGCGTCGAGTGAGCGGATCGGTATGAAGAGGAAAGGGAGGCCGGAAGAAACCGTCTGAGCCGGAAAACGGCTGTCGAGGTCTTTTGAAGATAAGGAAAGCAAATCGGCGACCAAACCGGCTTTCGAGAATTTTTCGCCGAACTCCGGGAGCGGCTGGGTCATTTCCACTTTTGCCGCTTTCCCGCCTTCAACGAAAACAGTCACCGGCACTGCGCCGACCAATTCTTCGAGCACCCACTCATTTTTGCCTTCTTGCGTTTTGACGAGCTGCCTGTCGGCCATCACAAATGCAGCTCCGACAGTTGGATGTCCCGCAATCGGCAATTCGACTGTAGGGGTGAAAATGCGCAGGCTCTTTTCATGCCCTGAATCTTTGGGAGGACAGATAAAAACCGTTTCCGACAAATTCAATTCACGGGCGATTTGCTGCATCGTGTCAGCGGATAAATTCTCTTCCCCGTAAAAAACCGCCAACTGGTTTCCACCGAAACGCTTTGCCGTAAATACATCAAGCAGCGTGTAATGCAAACTTTTCATAGCCAGCCTCCGTTCTTCTTATCTTCCGATTGAAACATCCAACCTAAAACAAAATTATTAAATCCAGTCCATACAATTATAAAGCTAAAATGCCCATTTGAGGGACTATTCTGTTAATTATTTTTATTTGCTTGAATTCGCTTTGTAGGAAAGTCGTATAAATAATAAGAAAACATGTTATTTTCAACTGAATTTAGCTTTTGAATCAGTACTAGGTCTAGAGGAGTGGTTATAATGTCTCGGTACATAGTTATAATGAATA
The DNA here is from genome assembly GCF_030407685.1 of Planococcus sp. APC 3906. Taxonomy (NCBI): domain Bacteria; kingdom Bacillati; phylum Bacillota; class Bacilli; order Caryophanales; family Caryophanaceae; genus Planococcus; species Planococcus sp. APC 3906. The sequence continues at coordinate 72,707 of NZ_JASDCW010000014.1, forward strand.
AATGATGCGGAATTTTCCCAATTACGGAAAATATTCATATCTGCTAACGTTAGATGTGAGGCAAGGTTCTCCCATTCATGGAGACACGGAAGCGTTGTGCGGGACGCCGCTCTAGCTTTGTTTGCCGACTATTTGATGGAAAAGGGGATTGGACGATGAAAAGATCGGCAAAGTTTGTGACATCAGTTATGCTGGCGGCGACATTGCTTGTACCGGCAATGGGCGTTAGCGCAAATGGAGACTTCTCCACACAGAATACGAATGAGAAATTCCGGGTATTGGTCGATTCTGCTAGCCAAAAAGAGTTGAAGAACGCCAAAGAACGATACGGCGTCCACTGGGATTTCCAAACTGAAGGATTCACTACGAATATGAATGCCAAGCAATTCGAAGCTTTGCAGAAAAATAAAAACCTGACTGTCGAAAAAGTGCCTGAATTCTCGATTGAAGAAACTTCTTCAAAACCGGAAGCGGCATACGCAGCAATGGCAGCATCGCAATCGACGCCATGGGGCATCAAAGCAATTTATAACGACAGCGCATTGACTAAAACTTCAGGCGGAGCGGGCATCAACATCGCCGTGCTTGATACAGGCGTCAACAAAACACATGCGGATCTAGTGAACAACGTTGAACAATGCAAAGATTTCACTGTCGGCACGAGCATTGTTAATGGATCTTGCGTAGACAGACAAGGGCACGGGACACACGTTGCCGGAACTGCGCTGGCTGATGGCGGTTCAGGTTCAGGCGTCTACGGCGTAGCACCAGCTGCTGACCTATGGGCGTATAAAGTATTGGGCGATGACGGCTCAGGCTATTCAGATGATATCGCGAATGCCATCCGCCACGTTGCGGATCAAGCAGTTTCATTGAATACAAAAGCCATTATCAATATGTCATTGGGTTCATCAGGTGAAAGCAGCCTGATTACAAACGCAGTGAACTACGCATACGGCAAAGGCGTGTTAATCATTGCAGCTGCCGGAAACTCAGGCCCGTACCAAGGATCAATCGGCTACCCGGGCGCATTGCAGAATGCAGTCGCAGTCGCAGCTCTTGAAAATGTCATCCAGAACGGCACGTACCGAGTAGCTGATTTCTCTTCACGCGGCTATAGCTCGACAGACGGCGACTACGTTATCCAAAAAGGTGATGTAGAGGTTTCTGCACCAGGTGCGGCTATTTACTCAACTTGGTATACAGGCGGCTACTCAACGATCAGCGGAACATCAATGGCTTCCCCGCATATCGCAGGTTTGGCAGCAAAAGTTTGGGCAGCAAACCCGACAGTCAGCCACACGACAATCCGCAATGATTTGCAGAACCGCGCATATAACTACGACATCCTTTCAGGATCAGGCGCAGGCTACGGCGATGACTATGCTTCAGGATTCGGTTTTGCACGTTTGCGTTAAGAAATAGGACCCCCTAAACAGTTCCAGTATAATGCTGGAACTGTTTTTTTATGGTAAAATTTTAACTATTCGGATTAAAAGGGTGATCGCATGAATATCGGTTCTGTCATCAAGTATTACCGCACGAAAAATAGCATGACCCAATTGCAATTGGCCGATGGGATCTGCTCGATTTCCCATTTGAGTAAAATTGAATCGAATGCATACGTGCCGCATGAATCGACGATTGAAGCATTGTTGGCGAAAATGGGCGTACACTGGCAGAAGGAAGTGGAGCGGCATAAGAGGCTCCAAAGGCAGCTTGGCGAATTCATCGATTCATCGCTGCATTACGACCTGGAGAATATGCGAAAACTTTATCATCAATTGAAATTGGAGAACGATTACATCCAATCCACTGAATTGGTCAATCAATATGAGCTGTATAAATTCCGTTACTATATTTATGAAATCGACCAGCCGCAAGCTGAGCGGCAGAAGAACATGCTGGAGCGGCTGACGGGTTCTTTTTCGGCACCAGAAAAATGGCTTTATAAATTCTTCTTATCGATCTATTACTCAATGCTCAATAAAACGGAGCAATCCCTGGACTGCCTTGAAATGCTTGACCAAGGCATCCAAAGCATTCCACAAAAATTCGAAGGAGAGTTTTATTACCAGAAAGCGCGGCTGATGATTGTACTGGACCGATTTGAGGTGTCTGCTTATTATGCGGAACTGGCCGTCCAATTTTACCAGCTCCATCATAATTACATCCGGCTCATGCATGCCCAGCTGCTATTGGCGATCAATTACACGCGGCGCAATCTGCATGTCCAGGCAAGCGGCCTTTATGAAGTATTGAAGCGCAATGCGCGCCTTACCGGCCAGACAGAGCTATTCCACCAAACATCTTATAATTATATTGAATTGCTGAAAGTGACAGGTGAATATGGAAAAGCCTACGATTTTCTGCGCGACTTGAAGAATAGCCTGCCAGAGGATTCGTATTTTTATAAAGCCGTGTTATTGAGCAAGATTGAAGCGGCTATTGAATCAGGAATCGATGCCTCCCATTTGATCAGGGAAGTTCGGGCCTTGCTGCAGCAAAGCCCCGACGAACAAGTAGCGATATACTGCAACTACTTCGAGAAGCGAAATTTTTCCCAACCAGACCTAATGTCCTATTGTGAAACAATAATGTTTCCATTTTTCAGAAAAAATGGTTATATAAAAGAAAGTAAGAAAATTGCTGTTGATTTAGTAAACTATTACCAACAGCAAAAAGAGTGGGAAAAAGCGAATTTCTACCGCTCATACTATAATCGCAATGGAGGGGAACTTTTATGAAAATCGGCAAAAAAATTGCTGCTGCTGCAGTTATCGCTGCAGTTTTGGCAGGCGCTACCGGGCAATTGGAAGAAACAGAAGTTAAAGCGGCAACTGCATCCCAGGCTGAAGCTAAGCCAATGGCAGTACCGGTCATCTTGCCTCCACTATAAGAAAATCAGCTAAACCAACCTTCCGGCGAAACAGCCGGGAGGTTTTTTAATGTTTTCTATATAATAAAGGGAAAGACAGAACAACTGGGAGGAATGAACATGTACCGCAAAGAGCAATACGTTAGTGAAAACGGCAAACCCGTTAAGGCGGCAGTGCGCCCTTACACAGAGCAGGATTTTGATGCGTTGATCGGCATCCAGCGCGCAAGTTTCCCGCCGCCATTTTCGGAAGAGCTGTGGTGGAGCAAAGATCAATTGGCGAATCACGTACAGTATTATCCTGAAGGTGCGTTATGCGTCGAGGTGGAAGGGGAAATGGCAGGGTCCATCACCGGTCTGCTGACAGATTTTGATGCTGCTTCTCCGCATCATAGCTGGAGCGAGGCGACAGCTGACGGCTCTATAACGAATCACAATCCGCATGGCAAAACGCTGTACATCGCTGATATCTGCGTCAGCCCCGCTTTCCGGAAAATGGACCTTGGAAGATTGCTGATGCAATCCTATTACGAACGAGCCGTCCATGACGGGCTTGAACGCGTTCTTGGGGGCGGCAGGATGCCAGGGTATTTCAAGCATTCATCTGAACTTTCACCCGAAGAATACTTAGCCGATGTGGTATCAGGCAAGCTCAAAGATCCGGTGGTATCTTTTTTGCTGCGATGCGGCAGAACGCCAGTTTGCGTCATCAATGATTACTTGGAAGACGCGGACTCTTTGAATTATGCAGCATTGATGGAATGGAAAAATCCATTCCAGCCAGAATTGCTGTAAAAAGCTGAATTTCTTTATGCTTGCAGGATTGATTCTAGGCCAGCAACAATCCTTTGTTCTTCTGCATTGATTTTGAGGTATAATAATCTATATTAATAAATACAAAGTAGGAGATGAAGTCAGTATTGTTTGAATTTTTCAGTCCATTTTTAGTAATTTTATCTGTTTTTACTGCCATCATTTCATCATATATAGCATTGGTCTTAACGGAAAAAATAAATGGCGCAAGCCTCATCCAAAAAAGAACACTGACCATCTTTGCTGCATGTGCGGTCGGGGTTGGAATATTTACGATGCATTTTACCGGCATGGCGGCTTCTCATCCGACTGTCAGAATAAGCTATAACCCGCTCATATTGGCTGGGGCGCTGGCAACGTCGATTCTTGGATCCTATGGCGCTTTTTATTTTTTATACGTTAAAAATACCTTCAAATGGAAAAGTGTTCTCAGCAGCCTGCTCTTAGGTGCGGGGATCTTTCTCAGCCATTATATTGCAGTGCTGGCTGTCAATGTACAGATGAATTTCCATTTCAATCTTTTGAATTCAGCATTGTCCCTGTTCATGGCTTTCGTTTTTTCTTCATTGGCTACGCGGCTTTTCATCCTTGCAGCTTACAGTAAAAAATCGATTGCCCGAAAATCGATCAGTGCAGTGGTACTGGGCCTTTTGGTTGCCGTGATGCATTATAGTTCCACTAGTGGATCGGTGATGGAGCTGCAGCCCGAGGCCAGGGCATTGAATTACGCGGATTATTCCCTATTGCTGTTCGTGCTGACGATGATTTTGTTCATGATTTTTTTAGCCGTGTTTTTCGCTGTGCTGGATTACCGGTCACTTGCCATTGAAAAAAAAATGCAGAAGACCTTAAAAGAAAACGAGGCGCGATTCCGCAAATTGGTGGAGTTGTCTCCTGAACCGATTGTTGTGCAGAGCGGCGGCGATATTACTTTTGTCAACCAGGCTTGCCTGAATATGGTGAACGTGGGGACAAAGCATGAACTGGTCGGGAAGAACGTTCTTGATTTTGTGCCGTCCGATAGCCGAGAAGCGATTAAGCAGCGCGTCAGCAGGATGGTGTCAGGTGAAAATGAGACGCCGATTGAACAGGAACTTGTCATTGCTGGAGGCAAGCCGTTGGAAGTTGAAATAAGGGGAGCGCGGATGGAATTTGAGGGGAACCCATCCATCCAGTTGATCTTGCGTGACATCACTGAACAGAAAAGAGTGCGGCGGAAATTGGAAGAAAGCGAACAGCGCTACCAATCACTTTTCCTGCATAACCCCGAAGGCGTTTACTCGATGGACGCGCAGGGGAAGATGCTGAATATCAATCAGGCGTTGGTCGATATGCTCGGCTATTCAAGAACGGAATTCGCCAGCCTGACTTTCCATAAAATTGTGGTGCCGGAATTCCTGCCGGAGACGATTCGGAATTTTGAGCTTGCTTTAAAGGGGACGCCGCGAAATTACGAACTCATCGGGATTCACCGCAATGGAAACACCGTACCGTTTCATATTACAAACCTGCCAATTATCGTTGACAATGAAATCATCGGCGTTTTTGGCATCGCAAAGAACATTTCGAAAGAGAAGAAAGCAACTCAGCTTTTAGAAGAAAACGAAGAGAAATACCGTTCGTTGTTTGAGCAGAATCTGGATGCCGTATTTGAACTGGATATGGACGGGAATTTTACAAACGTCAACCACAATGCGGAAAAGCTGACTGGCTATAACAAACAAGAACTGCATTCGATGGCATTCCCCGCATTAATTGCAGAAAATTTAGCGGAAGTGCAGCACACATTCACATTGGCGAAACACGGCAAGTCTCTCCGCTCGGAGCAAAAGCTGATTGATAAATTCGGCAAGAAAATCGAAGTGGACGTCAATGTCGTGCCTATCAAACGCCAAGGCCAAGTCGATGGAGCCTTTTCGATTGCCAGAGATGTGACGGAGAAGAAGCGCATCGAGAAAAAAGTCAGCGATTTGGCATTTACAGATCAATTGACCGGACTGCCTAACAGGCATTGGTTCTATGAAAACCTTGCGAAGGCCGCTAAGCGCGCCCAGCAGCTGCATCGCTCGCTTGCAGTGGTCATTATTGATTTTGATGATTTTAAAGGCGTCAATGATTTATTGGGCCATCATGGCGGCGACCTCTTTTTACAAGTTGTTTCGGAGCGCATTAAAAACTGCCTGCGCCCTGTAGACCGTCTTTCGCGCCATGGGGGTGACGAATTTATTGTGGTTCTCGAGTCGGCGGATGAAAATTACCTGGAGCGGCTGAGCCAAAAAATCATTAAAGAGATGAACCGCCCTGTCTTTCTCATGGATCATGAGTTGGTCGTGACCATCAGCATCGGCATCAGCTTCCAGTCGAGCTGCACTTGCGACGCTGGGATGCTGATCCGACAAGCGGACTTTGCGCTATATTCAGCGAAAGAAAAAGGCAAGAACAACTATCAATTCTATACCGATGATTTAAATGAAAAAGCGACAAGAAAATTCCAGATTGAAAATGCTTTGAGAAAAGCGATCGATAACGGAGAATTTCTTCTGTATTACCAGCCGCAAATCGAACTGCAGTCGAACCGTTTGGTCGGCCTGGAAGCGCTATTGCGCTGGCAATCGCCGTTCGGCATGGTACAGCCGAATGAATTCATTCCGATAGCTGAAGAGACCGGGCTCATTCTGCCAATCGGCGAATGGGTCCTTGATGAGGCATGCAGGCAGCTGAAAGAATGGGAGCGCCTCGGATTCCCGGCAGTTAAAGTCTCTGTCAATGCATCCGCCCGCCAGTTCCGGGACCCGAACTTCAGCCGAAAAGTGGAGAGCATTTTGAAAAAGTATCAGGTGGATACCCGCTTTTTTGAAATTGAAATCACTGAAAGTGTCATGTTCGACGTCGAAGAATCATCGAAATTAATGGAAGAGCTTAGAAAACTGGGCATAAAGATTGCGATAGACGATTTCGGCGCTGGCTTCTCGTCGTTGACGGTCATCAAGAACATCAGTATTGATACACTTAAAATCGATAAATCGCTGATTGACGACATCATCGGCAACCACCGCAATCTGGCCATCCTATCTGCCATCATTCAGGTTGGCAAAAACCTCCAAACCGAAGTTATTGCGGAAGGAATCGAAACCAAAGAACAAATGGAATTGCTGAAGTCCTTCAACGTGACAGGGCAAGGCTATTATTTCAGCAAACCTGCTCTGCCCGAACAATTTGAAAAAGCGTGGCAGCAAGAAAAAGAGTGGAGCCCACGGCGATAAAAAAAGGAAAGAGGTTTTGGCTAAGCGCCAAAACCTCTTTCCTTTTTCTTTAAAGATTCAGCTTGAAAGCTTTGACGATGATGCCATCATCAAGCGGGGTAAAGTCCAAAGCCGGAACCCGTTCAAAACCGAAGCTTGTGTATAATTGGATGGCATTGGCCATAAAGTCTGCTGTATGCAGACCGACAAAAGGCGCGCCGTCCTTTTGCGCCTGCTGGATGCAATGGCTGACGAGCGCTTTGCCGATGCCAAGTGAACGCTGGGCTGGTTCTACTGCCAGCATACGGATTTCAGGGTGCTGCAGCGCTCTCTCATCCCAATCATAAGCTTGCGATTCGGCGGGGAACAACACGATGCTGCCGGCAATGGCACCATGGACTTCCGCAACAAAAACACGAACTCCCGGACCTTTAAAAGTATCCGACAATAAGGTCTTTTTTAACAACTCCCAATGAGGGGCTGGAATCAGCTGTTCAAAAGGACTGTAAGAAGCCAGCCTCTGCCATTTTATGAATTCGTATTCATCTTCGTGTGCCTCCCGGATCTGCATTTAAACCATCTCCGATCCCTTCTAAATTTATCCCGTTTTTTAATCGGCTTTCTTCCCAGCTAAATAGCACTAAAAAAGGAAGAAAATTGATGTACTGCAAGTATAACATCCGGCAATTAAAGACAAAAATATTTAGTGGAAAGCACTGAAAAAAATATGGCCAGTTTTCGAATAATTAAAAAATATTAGTTAAAATACTTAAAATTCATTGAATTGATTAAATATTTCTCTATAATGATACAAAAGAAAGGAAAGATGCCTGATGAAAAAAGATTTGCGCATAAACAGTAAAGTTTTTGATGGAGCGATGAAAGCGCCGAACCGGGCAATGCTCAGAGCGGTCGGGGTGACGGATGAAGATTTCAAGAAACCGATGATTGGTGTAGCAAGCACATGGAGCGAAGTGACGCCCTGCAATATACATATCCATGACTTGGCGGTCAGCGCGAAAAGAGGAGCGCGTGAAGCAGGAGGAGTCCCTCTTGTATTCAATACGATTACCGTGTCGGATGGGATATCGATGGGCACGGAAGGCATGCGCTATTCATTGCCGAGCCGGGATTTGATTGCGGATTCCATCGAGACGGTTGTCGGGGCTGAAAGTTTGGATGGGCTAGTGGCGATTGGGGGATGCGACAAAAACATCCCTGGCTGCTTGATTGCGATTGCGAATTCCGGCGTTCCCGCTGTTTTCGCTTACGGAGGAACGATTGCTCCGGGCAATTACAACGGCCAGGATATCGATATCGTTTCTGTATTTGAAGGCGTCGGCCAGCATAATAACGGCGACATCAACGACGAGTCATTGCGCAAAATCGAATGTGGGGCATGTCCGGGCGCAGGTTCGTGCGGCGGAATGTACACCGCGAACACGATGGCTTCTGCTGCAGAAGCCATGGGCATGAGTTTGCCGGGCAGCTCGTCGAATCCGGCAGAGTCAAGCATCAAACAGGCAGATTGCAAAGCTGCTGGAGCGGCAGTTTACAACTTATTGGACAAAGGGATTTATCCGAAAGACATCATGACGAAAGAAGCGTTTGAAAACGCGATAACCGTTGTGCAGGCGCTCGGCGGGTCGACCAATGCGATTCTGCATTTATTGGCAATCGCTCATGCAGCGGAAATCGATTTGACGATGGATGATTTTGACCGCATCCAAAAAACAGTACCGCATATTGCTGACTTGAAACCGAGCGGCAAATACGTCATGCAGGATCTGCACCGTGTAGGCGGCGTGCAGGCAGTAATGAAAGAGCTTTGGAAAGCAGGCTATCTTCACGGCGGCTGTATGACAGTGACCGGGAAGACATTGGCAGAGAATTTGGCTGAAGCGCCGGACTTGCTGGAAGGCCAAGTCGTCATCATGCCTTTCGACAACCCGAAACGCAAAGACGGGCCATTGATCGTCCTGAAAGGGAATTTGTCGCCGCATGGCGCTGTCGCGAAAATGTCTGGGGTTAAAGTGTCTCGCCACAGCGGGCCGGCTCGCGTCTTCGACACGGAAAAAGAAGCGACCGCTGCCGTTATGGCCAATGAAATCAATGATGGCGATGTACTGGTCATCCGCTATGTAGGACCGAAAGGTGGACCGGGAATGCCGGAAATGCTGTCGATTTCGGCAATTCTGGTCGGCAAAGGAATGGACGAAAAAGTGGCATTGCTGACAGACGGCCGCTTCTCCGGCGGCACACACGGTTTAGTGGTGGGGCATATTGCGCCTGAAGCACAGACTGGCGGCCCGATTGCGCTTCTGAAAGAAGGCGACATCGTCACGATCGATTCAGAGCTGCAGGAAATCTCCATGGATGTGACGGCGGAAGAATTGGAACAGCGCCGAAAAGAATGGACAGCACCGCCGCTTTATAAAAAAGGGGTGCTGGGCAAATACGCGCATAATGTTTCCTGCTCGTCAAAAGGGGCAGTAACGGATTATTTGAACCGGGAACAGACAGCGCCGGAAGAAACACTCGCTTTAAAAAACTGAGACAATTGGAAAAGGGCAGCCCTCGATGTGAGGGCTGCCCTTTGTTTGTTTAAGGTAACATCTATAAGTTTTGACTCAATTTTTCAACCCGCTATTAACGGGGAATCATTTCCATTGAAAGCTTTAACTTTCTGTGCCGCGGTCATTGTTCCACTGGGGCTTTCTAACTTAAGCAACGTAAACCCTACCTTCTTTTACGTCCTTGCGATCCTTTAATCGCGCCAGTGTGAATAAGTATTCTCAAAAACATTATCGTAGAATGCCAGATTATCAAAATTTACCAGTTACCTATATGTTAACTAGACTAGTATTGCACAAATTAGTGTTTGTGTCAACTTGTTTCTTTCGTGCGCATTTCGTTTTTGAATTATTTTCTTTAGGGTATAATTAAAGAAATTATTTAATGGGGAAGAAGGAGATTTCATTGCGCACTACATATGCAGACGACAGCTTGGCCTTACATACGGATTTGTACCAGATTAACATGACGGAAGCCTATTGGGCGGATGGCATGCACGAACGGAAAGCGGTGTTCGAATTGTTTTTCCGTAAATTGCCGTTCGGCAACGGCTATGCGGTTTTCGCGGGGTTGGAACGGGTGCTCGACTACCTTAAGAATTTTAAGTTTTCCGAAAGCGATTTGGCTTACTTAAAGGAAGAAGTGGGTTATAAAGACGATTTTATCGATTATTTGAGAACTGTGCATTTTACGGGAGATGTCTATTCGGTCGTCGAAGGCGAGACCGTTTTTCAAAATGAACCCTTGCTGCGCATTGAAGCGCCGCTTGTGGAAGCGCAGCTTATCGAAACGGCGCTTTTGAATATTGTCAATTACCAAACATTGATCGCCACAAAAGCAAGCCGCATCAAGCAAATCGTCAAAAGTGAACGGGTGATGGAATTCGGCACCAGACGCGCGCAGGAAATGGATGCAGCAATCTGGGGCACCCGCGCCGCTTACATCGGCGGCTTGGAGGCGACGAGCAACGTGCGTGCCGGCAAGAAATTCGGCATCCCGGTTGCCGGTACACATGCGCATTCGATGGTCCAAGCTTACAAAGATGAGTACGAAGCATTTCATTCATATGCTAAACGCCATAAAGAATGCGTTTTTCTCGTCGATACGTACGATACAATCAAATCCGGCGTACCGACGGCGATTCGGGTCGCAAAAGAATTAGGCGATAAAATCAATTTTACCGGTATTCGCCTGGACAGTGGAGATATTGCGTTCTTATCAAAAGAAGCGCGGAAAATGCTAGATGAAGCCGGCTTCCACGACACGCAAATCGTTGTCTCGAACGATTTGGATGAATACACCATCCTGAACTTAAAAGCACAAGGGGCGCGGGTGGATGCATGGGGAATCGGCACGAAGCTGATTACGGCCTATGACCAGCCGGCTCTTGGCGCTGTCTACAAACTGGTCGCGATTGAGAACGATCACGGTGTGATGGAAGACACCATCAAGATTTCGGGCAATGCGGAAAAAGTGACGACGCCGGGCTTGAAAAACGTTTACCGCATTATAGATAGGGAAAATGGGAAATCAGAAGGTGATTACATCACGATGCACGATGAAGAACCGGCTAAGGAAGATCATTTGAAAATGTTCCATCCGGTCCATACATATGTTTCGAAGTTCGTGTCGAATTTTGAAGCTGTGAACCTTCATCAGCAAGTGGTCAAAGCTGGAAAAGTGGTGTATGAAAATCCACCGTTGCCGCAAATGCAGGCATATGCTTCCAGCAGCCTGAATTTATTATGGGATGAATACAAGCGTTCATTGAATCCGGAAGAATATCCGGTCGATTTGAGCCAAAAATGTTGGGACAACAAAATGCGCAATATCCAAGAAGTGAAAGATGCCATCCAGCAAATGGCTGGGAAATAATAAGGAGGAAGATTCATGTCAAATTTGCAGCAGCAGATCATTAGAGAATTGAAAGTGAAACCGGGCATCGATCCGCAGGAAGAAATCCGCCGGACAATTGATTTTTTAAAGCAATACTTGATCAAGCATCCGTTCCTGACCGGCTTTGTGCTGGGCATTTCCGGCGGACAGGATTCGACGCTTGCAGGCAAGCTCGCCCAAATGGCGGTTGATGAATTGAACGCGGAAGAAGGCGGGAAATATACATTCAATGCGGTGCGGCTGCCATACGGCACGCAATTTGATGAACATGACGCCCAAGATGCGATTGATTTCATCAAGCCGTCGAAGGTTTATACGGTGAACATCAAGGAAGCGGTGGATGCGAGCGATGACGCGCTGGAGAAGGCGGGCATTGAATTGACCGACTTTATCAAAGGCAATGAGAAGGCGCGCGAGCGGATGAAAGTGCAGTTTGCGATTGCCGGGTCTAATCAGGCGGTTGTACTCGGAACTGACCATGCAGCTGAAGCGGTTACCGGATTCTATACAAAATTTGGAGATGGGGCAGCCGATCTCACGCCTTTGTTCCGATTGAACAAACGGCAGGGCCGTGCCATGTTGAAAGAGCTTGGCAGTCCCGAGCACCTTTATATGAAGATTCCTACTGCTGACCTGGAAGAAGATCGTCCGGCGATTCCGGATGAAGTGGCATTGGGCATCACCTACGACATGATTGACGATTACCTTGAAGGCAAGAAAATTCCGGCAGATGCGCAAGAAAAGCTGGAAGGCTATTACCTGCGTTCGCAGCATAAACGCCATTTGCCAATCACGGTCTTTGATGATTTTTGGAAATAAACTATATCGAAACAGGACAGGATGAAATTGATCATCCGGTCCTGTTTTTTTATAAGCAGAAAGCCGCGCGTTTAAAAACATACATTCTTTTTAATAGTAAAATCCGGCTCCAAAGTTACGGACAGTTGAGAATTCCACGTAAATTCGTTATGCTTGAAATAAGTTTTGGACAATTTAAAAAATTTGATGCACTTTATAATTGGGGGAATCAGCATGATGGCTAAAGACCGTTTAAATGCAGTAATTGATAATATTGAAAAAGTGATTATCGGGAAAAGAGATATCGCTGAATTGAGCATGGTGGCAATGCTGTCCCATGGCCATGTCCTGCTCGAAGATGTGCCGGGCGTCGGTAAGACGATGCTGGTACGGGCGCTCGCAAAATCAGTCGGCGCTGAATTTAAACGAATACAATTCACTCCTGACTTGCTTCCTTCTGATGTGATTGGAGTTTCCATCTACAATCCGAAAGATATGGAATTCCATTTCAGGCCAGGCCCGATCATGGGCAATATCATTTTGGCCGACGAAATCAACCGCACATCCCCAAAAACGCAATCCTCACTCCTTGAAGCGATGGAAGAAGCTTCTGTGACAATCGATGGCGTAACCATGCCTATTCCAAAACCTTTCTTTGTTATGGCCACCCAGAACCCGATTGAATACGAAGGCACTTATCCGCTTCCGGAAGCACAGCTTGACCGTTTTCTATTGAAGGTGAAAATGGGCTATCCATCCCCGAAAGAAGAAATGGAAGTGCTTAGCCGCGCGCAGCTTTCTGCACCAATCGAAGATTTGGAGGAAGTTATTTCACTTGAAGAAGTCTTGGCATTGCAAGAAGAAGTGAAAAAGATCAATGTTGACGAAACAATCCGGAGTTATATCGTTGAACTGACCAGACAGACGCGGAATGATCCGTACGTCTATTTGGGGGTTAGCCCGCGCGGTTCGATCGCTTTGATGAAAGCTTCCCAAGCGTATGCCATGTTAAAAGGGCGCGATTATGTCACACCGGATGATGTGCAATATTTGGCGAAATTCGTATTCGGGCATCGCATCATGCTGCGCTCGGAAGCGCGCTATGATGGCATCACTGCTGATGAAATCACGGATCGTATTTTGGCGAAAACGCGGGTTCCCGTTCAAAGGCTAGTAGGCCAATGAAAAAAACGGCCTCATTCGTGAATCTATGGGGGCGGCTCCTTTTCGTGCTGTTCATCTTGATTTTCACTTTCGCTTTCGCCATGTTCCAAGGCGGCTTTGTCAGCTGGTTCATTTTTTATATGGCACTGCCATTTGCGCTTTATTCCTTGCTGCTCGCAGTTTATCCGCTCCAAGACATGGAATTGAGCCGGGAAATCCACACTCCGCAGGTGCGCAAAGGTTCGCCTTTCTTAGCGACTATCCAAGTACAGCGGAATATGCGGTTTCCGCTGCTGTATACCGTACTGACAGAACAAACGCATTCTCCTGCACTGAATGCCAGAACCGCAGGCGGCTCACAGAAAATGCTGGTGCCCGGTTTTTCTACCGGCATGTCTTGGAGCTATGAGATCCGGGATATGCCTCGCGGCGAGCATGTGCTGGAAGGGGTGCAGGTAGAAGTTTCGGATTTCTTTGGATGGGTGAAGAAGTCGAAACTGATTCCGCTTCAGCAAAAAGTCCTGGTCTATCCGAATACGACTGAAATCGTTTACCGCCCTATGGAGTCGAGATACGACCAAGGTGCCATGGCTGCGCCTTTCACATTGGTCAAAGATACGACGATGGCGACGGGTGTCCGCGACTACCGGCCAGGCGATCGGGTTTCGTGGATCCACTGGAAATCATTCGCGCGGACTCAGACCATGCAGACGAAAGAATTCGAAGATCGCCAGTCCCAAGATTTGTTCTTGCTGGACGACCGTCGAAAGACGGACAAATTCGAGCTCCAAGTAGAATTGGTGGCGTCTATCCTTCAATCGATTGTAGAGTCGAAATCGAGCGTCGCCTATTTGTCTGTAGGTGCAACCCGCAATTCTTTTCCAGTCATTCAGACTGAAGAACATCTTCACCGGGTCATGTATTTCCTGGCGAAAGTGCAGCCGGACCTTGAAAACCCTGCAGAAGAAGCGGTTGGCCGCGATTTGTTGAAAATCCAGTCATCGAGCTTATTATACGTAACAAGCAAGTTGACGATGGATATGGTTAAAGTCATCCAGCGCAATGTGAAAAATTTAAATGCTTGTATGTGCCTGGTGGTCATGAAAAAAGGGGAGAGGCCATCGCGCGAAGATGAACAAGCCTTTCAATTCGCGCGTTCCAAAGGCTTCACTGTCAAATGGGTGGCGCCTGAAAACTTCTCCTCGGTCTTTATGGAGGTGAAGGATCAATGACTTCCATCCGAAAAAACAAATGGTTCATGGCAGGTTTGTATATTTTGGTCTTTTTCCTGCTGGCGGAATGGCTTGCGCCTGTGATTGCATTGACAGAAACAGGGCATAAGAACCTCTTCCTGATTTTTATCGGAATGTCGCTGATCATGGCCTTGCTGCAAGTTCCTTGGTGGATTTCAGGTATAGTCAAAACGCTGTATGTTTTGTGGTTCGCGGTGTACGTCTATACTGATGAAGTTTTTTTCACAAGGGATGCAATTCGATTTTTATGGGATAATTTTACAAATGACTTTTCTGCAGTCTTGTCTCAGGATTGGGTCGGCACTACAGATATTTTCAGAACCGTGTTATTTTTCGCTTTGTTGTGGATGGCGGTTTACCTTATCCATTATTGGGTCAGCTACCGGCTCAGCATTTTCCTGTTCTATTTGCTGACGGTCGTCTTTATCGCGGTATTGGATACGTTTAGCCCTTACACAGGGAATACGGCGATTATCCGCATCATGGTCATCGGCCTTTTATTGGCAGGCCTTCTGCATTTGGCGCGCTGGCTTGAACGCCATCATATCGAACTAAGCGGCAATAAAATCGCGGCTTATATCATTCCGTTGGTGCTGATGGTTTCGGCCGCAGCTGCACTAGCCCTTTATTTGCCGAAATCCGGTCCGATTTGGCCGGATCCTGTGCCGTACATCACTTCTTTTTCTGAACAGGCCGGAAGCGGCCCGGGTGGAGAAGTGGGCCGCATCGGCTATGGCGTGGATGATTCCCAACTTGGCGGTTCTTTTATAGGAGACGATACCCCTGTTTTCAGAGCAACTGTCGCAAACGGCCAATATTGGAAAGTTGAATCCAAAGATATCTATACAACAAAAGGATGGGAATTGACCGAAAATGTCGGGGATTCCTTCTTATATGGCAATGGGGAGTTTATTTCGACTGATTTCGAGCCGGGTGAACCCGCTTTGCGGGACAATGCCCTCGTATCAATGGAACAATCTTTCCCATTTGTACTTTATCCTTACGGCACGGAATCGATATTGATGGATCAAAATGTTGATTATCAATACGATTCAGCAGACCAGCGCATTGAAACGTATAGCGATGGCGCTGAAATCGAGCCTGAAGTATATGAGGTCGCCTATAGTGAGCCGTTGTACAGCTTAACCGCGCTGCAAGCGGCGAGTGACGAAGATTTAGCAGAGCTTCCGGCCGAGTTTGACCGCTTCAAACAGCTGCCGGCGGAATTGCCGCAGCGCGTGCGGGACCTTGCGGTTGAAATAACGGCGGACGCTGACAATGTATATGCGAAAACGCGTGCTATTGAACGCTATTTCAGTACAGCGGGCTTTGAATACAGTCAAGAGGATATTCCAGTTCCTGAGGAAGATCAAGATTATGTCGACCAGTTTTTATTCGACACAAAGACGGGGTATTGCGATAATTTTTCGACATCAATGGTCGTCCTGCTCCGTTCGCTCGATATTCCTGCCCGTTGGGTCAAAGGTTTCAATGAAGGTGAACTAGTGGATCAGAATGGTGAAGAGGAAACTTACCAAATCACCAATAACAACGCCCATTCTTGGGTTGAAGCTTATATGCCCGGAGTCGGCTGGATGCTGTTTGAACCGACAATCGGTTTTACAGGCGCATCGGCAATCGATTTCGACGTAGAAACCGAAACGGATGAATTAGAAGATCCGGTCATGCCGGAGCGCCCGGACCCGCTGGCAGCCGAGGAAGAAGAAGTGGCAGCTGATGCTGCGGACAATGGCCCATCTCTGTGGAGCCGATTCGAACAGTATACGGAAGAACACAGGAAAACGATCCTTTGGTCTTTGGCGGGAATTGCCGCAGCAGCTTTGATGCTCTTCAAGCTGCGCCAAAAATGGCTGCCTGCAGTGCTCATTCCGTATTACCGTGCACGTGGCAATAACGCCTCAACTTTCGAAAAAGCCTATTTGCGCTTGCTGAAGCAATTGGATTTGTACGGCATCAAAAGGCGTGAAGGGCAGACCTTGAAGTCCTACGCTTCGTATATCGATTCGTTCTTCGGGACCCATGATATGACGAAATTGACGCAGGCTTATGAAAAGTCTGTCTATGGCGGCAAAGGTGAAACCGTGCAGTGGCAAGAGCTGAAAGAAAGTTGGGAAAATTTAATCAAACAGACAAGCGGTTGATTTTGGGAGTGCTACCTTGTACAATTGAGAAAATTATATGTTACAGGTGCCCTCATATATGTCTGGTAATATGGACCGGATGTCTCTACCAAGTCCCCGGAAATGACTTGACTATGAAGGCGGATGACGCATGCGTTCAGACATGTGCATTCGCCTTTTTGATGTAGAGCAGAAGAACGCGAGGACTAGTTTTCGCGTTCTTTTGCTATTTTGAGGCCTTGAATCGAATAGAAGAGGTGAAGAGTGTGCCAGTCAGCCCGATGTTGAAAGAACAGAAGAAGATAGTGGTTTTGGATTTTGGAAGCCAGTACAACCAATTGATTACACGGCGTATTCGTGAAATCGGAGTTTATAGCGAATTGCATCCGCATACGATTACAGCGGAAAAAATCAAAGAAATGAATGCTGCAGGCATCATTTTCTCAGGTGGACCAAATTCGGTTTATGATAAAAATGCATTTTCAATCGATCCTGCTATTTTTGAAATGGGACTTCCGATTTTGGGGATTTGCTATGGCATGCAGTTGATGGCGCTGCATTTAGAAGGCAACGTTGAAAAAGCCCAAAACCGTGAATACGGCAAGGCGGAACTTCAGCTTGTAAAAGAAAGCACTATTTTTAAAGATCTTCCAAAAGAACAGATTGTCTGGATGAGCCACGGCGACCTGGTAACTGCAGCGCCCCCTGGCTTTGAAGTGACAGGCACGAGCTCAGGATGCCCGATTGCTGCCATGTCCGATGATTCGCGCGGATTCTACGGCGTGCAATTCCACCCGGAAGTGCGCCATTCCATTTATGGAAATGAAGTTCTGCGCCAATTCGTCTACGATGTTTGCGGCATGGCGGATGAATGGTCGATGGAAAACTTCATCGAGCTTGAAATCGAAAAAATCCGCGAAGAAGTCGGCGACAAGAAAGTGCTTTGTGCACTGAGCGGCGGTGTTGATTCCTCGGTAGTGGCGGTATTGATCCACAGAGCGATCGGAGACCAGTTGACATGCATGTTCGTTGACCACGGCTTGCTTCGCAAAGGTGAAGCGGAAAGCGTCATGAAGACTTTTGCAGACGGCTTCAATATGAACGTCATCAAAATCGACGCCCAAGAACGTTTCATGAATAAATTGGCAGGCGTTTCAGATCCTGAAACGAAACGCAAAATCATCGGCAACGAGTTCATCTATGTCTTTGACGATGAAGCGTCGAAACTTGAAGGCATGGATTTCCTTGCACAAGGAACGCTTTACACAGATATTATCGAAAGCGGCACGACAACGGCACAAACCATCAAATCGCATCACAATGTAGGCGGTTTGCCGGACGACATGCAGTTTAAGTTGATCGAGCCATTGAATACATTGTTCAAAGATGAAGTCCGTGCGCTTGGCACAGAGCTTGGCATGCCGGATGAAATCGTTTGGCGCCAGCCATTCCCAGGACCAGGCTTGGGAATCCGCATCATGGGTGCAGTGACAGAAGAAAAGCTGAAAATCGTCCGTGAATCGGATTGGATTCTTCGCGATGAAATCAGCAAAGCGGGATTAGACCGCGATATCTGGCAATACTTCACAGTCCTTCCGGATATCCGCAGCGTAGGCGTGATGGGCGATGCCCGCACATACGACTATGCGATTGGCATCCGTGCTGTAACATCGATTGATGGAATGACTTCCGATTGGGCGCGCATCCCTTGGGACGTGCTGGAAAAAATCAGCGTACGCCTCGTCAATGAAGTAGATCATATTAACCGTGTATTATACGATATTACGAGCAAGCCACCTGCAACGATCGAGTGGGAATAAAACAAAAGCTGGAGCACCTTTAAAGGTGTTCCAGCTTTTTGAATATTTCACGAACTATAAAATTAAAAAAACGATTAATGTTCGTGTTTGGGCTTGTTAATTAAAAAGAAACGTGTTATTCTACGATAGAAATTAAATAACGTTGTCGTATAATGTCGGGGATATGGCCCGAAAGTTTCTACCGAGTTACCGTAAATGACTCGACTACGATTTTTGTCCGGCTGCAGAAAGCCGGGCCCTCTCTGGATTTATTTGCTTTGGAGGGGTAAATCGAACGCATACGGCACACCGCTGTATGCGTTTTTCTGTTTTCCAGCATTATTGCGGCGACACGCGGAGGAAATTACATTGAAGAAGTATTTTCAGTTTGAAGAACTGGGCACGAATTACCGCCAGGAAATCATCGGCGGATTAACGACATTTTTAGCAATGGCCTATATTTTAGTGGTCAACCCGCTGACGCTGACACTCAGCTCAGTAACCGATTTGCCTGATGCAATGCGCATGGATTACGGCGCGGTGTTCATGGCGACGGCATTAGCCGCAGCGGTAGGGAGTTTGATGATGGGGTTTGTGGCAAGGTATCCGATTGCACTTGCTCCGGGCATGGGGCTGAATGCGTTCTTCGCTTACACAGTGATCTTGACATACGGCATTCCTTGGCAGACAGCTTTGACCGGCGTATTATTCTCTGGATTATTCTTTATCATCCTTTCGTTGTCCGGTTTGCGCGAGCGCATCATTAACGCGATTCCAGCTGAACTGAAATTTGCGGTTGGAGCGGGGATCGGATTGTACATCACGTTCATCGGCCTTCAAAATGCCGGCATCATCGTCGGCGATCCCGATACGATGGTCGGCCTTGGCGACTTGACGAACTCATCGACGCTGCTGGCGATTTTCGGTTTGGTTGTGACGGTCATCTTCATGGTCCGCGGCATTAAAGGCGGAATCTTTTTCGGTATGTTGATTGCGGCAGTAGTCGGCATGATTTTCAGCATCGTTGAATTGCCATCAGCAATCATCGGCCAGGTGCCAAGCATGGCGCCGACATTCGGTGTAGCGCTCGAGCCAATCTTCAACGATCCGGGTTCATTGATGACAATTCAATTCCTGGTTGTCGTCCTTACATTCTTGTTCGTGGATTTCTTCGATACAGCAGGCACTTTGGTGGCAGTAGCCAACCAAGCGGGTCTGATGACCAAAGACCATAAATTGCCGCGCGCAGGAAAAGCGCTTTTGGCTGACGCAGTGGCAACTGTGGCTGGAGCAATTTTCGGTACATCAACCACCACTTCTTACATTGAATCCACTTCAGGGGTGGCAGCGGGCGCGCGTTCAGGCTTCGCTTCTGTTGTCACCGGAGTATTGTTCCTGGTTTCAATTTTGTTCTATCCTTTATTGGAAGTCATTACAAGTGCGGTAACAGCACCGGCGTTGATCATTGTCGGCGTGCTGATGGTTTCCGCGCTTGGCAAAATCGATTGGACGAAATTTGAAATTGCAGTCCCGGCATTTCTGACGATGATTGCCATGCCTCTTGGCTACAGCATCGCAACAGGTATCGCGATCGGCTTTATCTTCTATCCGATTACAATGATTGCTGCTGGCAAAGGGAAGCAAGTTCATCCAATCATGTACGGACTATTCGTGATCTTCGTATTGTATTTCATCTTCCTGGTTTAAATAGAAAGATCCCGCCAAATTTTTGGTGGGATTTTTTTTTTGCTTAGAGGCGCAGCAGGTGCAGTAATTGGAAAGTAGAGAAAAAATCTGGGCATGGAGGATTCACGTGGTTGTCGGAAGCTATGCGTTTTATATATAGAAGAAAGTCGATTCCGGACATCCGTGCTGGAGGTGCCGGACGCTGATTGGCAAGAGTTTGCCGGAAAGCCAGGAGTTAGGATGTAAAGGAAAGTTTTCCTTTCAAAAATGTAACAATCTTTGCTATTGATTTAATTGAAAATTCTGTTATGATAAAAATGTGGAGAATTTAATAGTAATTTATTCAGTTCTATTTTTTTCTCTAAATGTGTTGACTTAATTCGGCAGACTTGATATATTAGTAAATGTCCTCAAAACGACCAGATAAAGCAGTGAAGAAAAGTATTGACATCTGAAATGCGATGAGGTATATTAATAAAGTTGCTGTTAAGAACGGCACACAATGAACCTTGAAAACTGAACAGCAAAACGTCAACAACACGCAACGGCCGCGCAAAACGGCCCGCGCAAAACTTACTGATCAGCCTCGTGCAGATCAAAGCGAATCGTGCGTCTTCGGACGGCGATACGCCAGCAGTATTGAGCAATCAAC